>CAMHZO010000003.1:0-208108 GCA_946190205.1 Streptococcus mitis
TACCTTCTTACTCGGACAACTTTTCAGCATTTAGAATACAAGAAATACCTCGATTTTGAAGTCGAGGTATCTTTTTTACATTCTAGAACGGCTATGATTCGGAACCTTGCTATTGGTCTCTTAACTATGGGCGTTACCTTCTTACTCGGACAACTTTTCAGCATTTAGAATACAAGAAATACCTCGATTTTGAAGTCGAGGTATCTTTTTTTACATTTGCACAATTTTACGATAGCTTCTTGAAGTAATCATGAAAATCAGCACATAGGCGATGAGGAAGATAGCGCAGATAGACAAGGTCACAATCAACATCATATTCGTATCTATTACACCAATCACTTTTAAAATCAGACTAAGCATATGGTAGGCAAAGGCTAGATGTATGAAGGCAAAAAGCAAAGGAAGGAAGAAAACAGTTAAAACCTGTTTGTTGATGGTTTGCTTGATTTGCTTTTGATCTAAACCGACTTTCTGCAAGATAATAAAGCGCTCACGGTCTTCATAGCCTTCAGAAATTTGTTTGTAATAGATGACCAGAACGGTTCCGACCATAAAGATAATGGATAGGAAAATACCGATAAAGAAGACACCACCAAAGAGGGCACTCATTTGAGCACTAGCATCTGCTAGATTGCTACCATAAACATAGCTACCTTCTGTGTCTAATTGAGCATTAAATTGATTGAGGTATTTATCATACTCGTCAGCGACCTTGAGTTGTTCTTCTTCGCTGGCATTTACATTCATACCACCATACAGCTGATTATAGATAGCTGAATCTGGGAATTGGTCTAAAAATGCTTGCAAATTAGGAACAACAAGGTAATTGTAATCAGTAGTAAAAATATTAAACTGATTTGGGACATGATTCACAATAAAATCTGTATTAAATTCTTCTTTTACAGAAAATTGATGGTTATTTAGAGTTAGAGCTTTCTGTCCTTTCAGTCCGTCATTTTTGGCAAAAAGACCGACCTCATTCCCTGATAGAGACAGTTTTTGACCAGTCATATTTTCGTAATCTTTTTGGTCAAATACCATGAAGACTGTTTTAGGTTGGACACGATTTTGTCCCCTTTCAAAAATGGTTAACTTGGTTCCTTCTTGATTTGCAATACCAAAGTTACTGTAACGAAGCACTTCTTTCTCTTTGACACTATAACCTTTGTCACTTGCAAACTGGCTCAAGAGTTTGTCCAAATCTTCTTTTTCAACATTTTGTCCAGTAATTCCAAAATCATGCGGATTCATCACTTTTTTAAAGCTTTCTGAGGCATTAAAAATGCTTGTCGCTGCAGACATGGTAACCAAAACCATTGTTGACAAAATAGCGATGGTTGCTAGTCCAACCGCATTTTTCTTCATACGGAAAATCAAGTTGGAAACAGATATGAGGTTATTTGGTTGGTAATAGTATTTCTTATTTTTCTTTAAGATTTGAAGGAAAACGGTAATACCTGCATTGAACAAGAGATAGGTTCCAAAAATAACCAGCAAAACAGCTAGAAAGAAAGTTGTTAAAGCTGTAAGAGGATCTTTTACAGTAAGGGCAAGATAGTAGCCAATCCCTAAACTAATCGAACCAAGAATGGTTTGAAGAGGTAAAAAACGACCTTTTTTCTCCCCACTAGCTTTCTCACGAGAGAGCTGGAGGGCATTCATACGGGCGATTCGAAGGGCATTCAGGAACATGAGACCTAGGAAAATCAAACCAAAGACAACAAGTACTGCAATGACAACTTTCATCTGGAAAGTAGCGACTAGTTCTACCTTTAATTTCATCAGTTTGAGCAAGAAAGCGAAAATCAACTTGTCAAACAAGGCTCCAATACCGATTCCCGTTCCAACAGTTAGAATCCCAAATACCACTAACTCCTTAAAGGTCATACTGATAAGATGACGCTTCTCCAATCCTAGCATGCCATAAATCCCTAGTTCCTTGGAACGGTTTTTCATGACAAAACTATTGGCATAGAGGACGATAATGGCTGACGCAAGGGTGACGACAAACATACCAAATCCTAGAGTAGCTTGGATGGTTTCCCCTCCACGAATTTCTGCAATCTTGGGATTGAAGGTTAGGGAATAAAAGAGATAGGTGACGGTAACTGCCAAGAGAACAGCCAGTGCAAAGGGATAGTAGAGTTTGCGGTTTTTAATCAAGTTCGATACCGCTAACTTATTGGTTAATCGAAACATACTAATTCACCTCGCTTGCCATGACAGTCAAGGTATCAGAGATTTCTTGGAACATCTGACGCTCTGTCTTCTCTCCACGGTAGATTTGGTTGTAAAGAATGCCGTCTTTGATAAAGAGTACGCGCTTGGCTCTGCTAGCTGCTGCCGTTGAGTGAGTTACCATGAGAATGGTTTGACCGCGCTCATTGATTTCATCAAATACATCAAGTAAGGCTGCAGAGGACTTGGAATCAAGGGCACCTGTTGGCTCGTCCGCAAGGAGAATTTCAGGTTCTGTGATGATGGCGCGGGCTACTGCTACACGCTGTTTTTGCCCACCTGAAATCTCGTAAGGGTACTTCTCTTGCAATTGGTTAATTCCCAGATTCTCAGCTGTCACCACCAATTTCTTCATCATCTCCGTAATGGGTCTTCTTGACAAGACAAGGGGAAGCAAGATATTATCTTTTACAGAGAGAGTATCTAACAAATTAAAGTCTTGGAAGACAAATCCCAGCTTTTCACGACGGAAGCTAGAAGCCTGTGAATTTTTAATGGTTGCGGTGTCAGTTCCATTCAAGTAAACCTGACCACGAGTTGGTTTATCCAGCATAGCTAGAATATTGAGCAAAGTTGATTTACCAGAACCAGACTCACCCATGATGGCAACGTAGTCACCCTTTTCGACGGTAAAGTGAATATCCTTGAGGGCTTCTACTTGGTTGCCCTGAAAACGAGTTTTATAAATTTTTTGAACGTGTTTTACATCTAAAAGTGTCATGAGAATCTCCTTTCTTAATATCCCATCAAATGAAATGTTGCTTGCATCATAGCGCATCCCAGCTGAACGCGCTCGATATCTTTGTGGCTTGGTTTTCTTGTTTTCTTATGTAAGATTTGTTTCATGATGTTACTCCTTTGTTCTTTATGAGTCTAGTTTACATCAAAAAAAGATCGCTTGCCATAACCTAACCTTACAAAAGAGACTTTAATCTTACATTTTTGTAAGATTGGGGGAAATGTAGCCATTTCATTAAAAATATTTTACCATAAAAAGAAAGTAAGAAGAAAACCCTTGCAAATACAAGGGTTCAAAAATTTTAAAATAGATTAGTCGAATTCATAGACTAACAGTAAAATAACTGTTTCTACCTCACCAAAACCATCCATCATTTTCTTCAATAGCTTGGGCTTCTTTGCGTTTTCGTGGGCCTGTTCCGTACATTTCTGCTTCGATTTCTTCCTTGGTTGGCATGATAGAAGCTACGATGATATAGATAATCACGCCAAGTCCAAAGTTTGCAACTGTAAAAATGGCAAACAAGAAACGAACAAGGGTAACATCAAAGTTCCACTTATCTGACAGACCTGCCAGAACTCCTGAAATCATGCGATTTCGTCTCATTTTATAAAATTTACTGTTCATGATTTTTCCTCTTTCTACTAGGTTAGACACAGTATATCACGGGTAGGCTCGGCTTTCATCAGTCCTCAGGCTGATTTATTAGTAGCAATTTACCTTGACAAAGTCCACATCGATAGCGTTTGGTATCAATCCTTCGCTTGCGCTGATAAGTTTGCTGGCAGGATTGACAACGATAAAGTTTGAGTGGTTTAGAGTGGCTATTTGTCAAGGAGGGCACAAAGCGTAATCCATCCACTGCTTTCAACAGTTCCTTAAAATCCCAATCCTTGTGTTGATAGCCCTTCCCTTGAAAATAGAGGTGATAATGACAGAGTTCATGTCGGACAATTTTCCTAAAAACATCCAGACCCAGTTCCTGATAAACCTTGGGATTAAAATCCAAATGCCCATCTTTGGGGAAAAATCGCCCACCTGTCGAACGTAGACGAGAATTCCACTGAGCTTGATGGATAAAAGGTCTGCCGAAGTCTTTTAGTGAAACCTGCTTAACGTAATCAGTCAGTTTCATTTGGAGCGAGGAGCGACAGATTGACTTTTTCACGTTCAGTATCGATTTTCTTAACCCAAACCGTTACCAAATCTCCGACTGACACTACTTGGCTAGGATGTTTGATAAATTTGCGACTCATATGGGAAATGTGAATCAAGCCGTCTTCGTGAATTCCAATGTCAACGAAGGCACCAAAGTCAACTACATTACGCACCACACCCTCTAGCTTCTGGCCTACCACTAAATCTTTGATATCTAGGACATCTTGGCGAAGCACAGGTGCATCAAAGGAATCACGGAAATCTCGACCTGGTTTGAGAAGGTCTGCAATGATATCTTTAAGAGTTTCTGGTCCAAGGTCTAGCTCTTGCGCCATTTCCTTGACTGAAAGCGACTTGAGTTTGCCTTGGGCTTCTTCGTTTAGGTCTTTAATATCTAAACGTTTGAAGAGTTCCTTAACGGCAACGTAATTTTCTGGGTGAACTCCTGTATTATCAAGGATGTTGCTACTTTCAGGGATACGAAGGAAACCAGCTGCCTGTTCAAAAGCCTTAGCACCCAGACGCGGAACCTTCTTGATTTGAGCGCGCGAAGTGATTTTTCCTTCTTCCTCACGGTATTTGACAATATTTTCAGAAATGGTTTTATTAAGTCCAGCAACGTGGGAAAGAAGAGCTGGGCTGGCTGTATTGATATTGACACCAACTTGGTTTACCACGGTATCTACGACAAAGTCCAGACTTTCAGACAGTTTCTTCTGACTGACATCGTGCTGGTATTGACCAACACCGATTGACTTAGGATCGATTTTAACCAATTCAGCAAGGGGATCTTGCAAACGACGGGCGATAGAGATGGCAGAACGCTTTTCAACGGTTAAGTTTGGGAACTCCTGACGAGCAAGTTCGCTGGCAGAATAGACCGAAGCACCACTTTCATTGACGATAACATAGCTGACTTCTGGAAAATCTTTAAGAACTTCCGCCACAAAGGCTTCACTTTCACGACTGGCAGTTCCATTTCCGATAGCAATAATTTCCACGCCATACTGGCCAATCAGGTCGGCTAAGTCTCGTTTTGCTTCTTCAATCTGACGAGCGGAGGCTGGTTTAACAGGATAGATGACCTGTGTTGTCAGCATTTTTCCTGTCGTATCAACGACTGCCAGCTTGGCACCTGTACGAAAAGCAGGGTCAAATCCTAGAACCACACGTCCTTTTAGTGGAGCTACCAAGAGGAGATTGCGCAGGTTGTCAGAAAAGAGTTGAATAGCTCCTTCTTCTGCTTTCTCAGTCAATTCAGTCCGAATGCGTCGTTCGATAGCAGGCAAGACCTTTTTCTTAACTGACTGTTGAACAACTTCATCAATATAGGCATTTTTCACCTTGAAACGAGCAGCAAAGAAGGCAAGAATACGGTCTGTTGCATGTTCAAAGCCGACTTTTAAGACGCCTAGTTTCTCACCGCGATTGAGAGCCAATGTACGATAACCCTGCATAGTTCCAACTGTCTCAGAAAAATCATAATAAATCTGAAAAACCTGTTTTTCATCAAGACTTTCATCCTTGACTTGAGAAGTAAGTTTAGAGTGTCTCAACACCTCTTGATAAGTCATAGCGCGCAGTGTCACATCTTCCGATAAGGCTTCGACCAAGATATCAACTGCACCAGCCAAGGCTTCCTTCCCAGTCGCAAATCCTTCACAGACGAACTTTTCTGCCTCCTTCTCTAAGTCAGTTACATTCTGCAAAATCAGGCGAGCAAGAGGAAAGAGTCCAGCTTCACGGGCAATGGTTGCCTTGGTCCGACGTTTTTCCTTGTAAGGAAGGTAGAGTTCTTCTACGTCTGCTAATTTTTCGGCAGCTAAGATAGCTTCTTCCAATTCCTTGGTCAACTTGCCTTGTTCTTGAATCTTAGCCAAGACAGCTTCTTTACGATCATTGAGGTTGGTCAGACTTTTATCCAAGTCGATAATAGCCTTAATCGCCACCTCATCCAGACTACCAGTCATGTCCTTGCGATAACGAGCGATAAAGGGAATAGTCGCCCCTTCTGCTGTCAAACTTAGAACAGTATCAATTTGCTTTAACGTCACTCCCAAATCCTGGGAGATTTTTTCATATTTTTTTTCCATGAATCTATTATACCATAAGCTAGAAGGCTTGCTCCAATCCTTTTCATACTCAATGAAAATCAAAAAGCAAACTAGGAAACTAGCCACAGGCTGCTCAAAACACTGTTTTGAGGTTGTAGATAAGACTGACGAAGTCAGTCACATATATACGGCAAGGCGAAGTTGACATGGTTTGAAGAGATTTTCGAAGAGTATCAACTATCGAAAACAAATTAAAAAACGCCATTTTCCTCAAAATAATAGTATAATAGAGGTAGAATTTAGAATCGAGGTACACCTATGGCTGTAAAATTTACAAAAACGGACGACTTGGACAAGATGTTTGAAGAGTTTGCTAAACTCCCTGATTTGAAACAAGTCACTTTCCCTGATGACAAAGAGAAAAAAGCCAAAGCAGAAAAGAAAAACTAGATGACTGCTTTCCAACAACTCCCTTCCAGTGTGCTTCAGACTGGGGCTATTTTTCTCTCTATAATTATTGAAGCCCTACCCTTCGTTCTGATAGGAAGTATTGTTTCAGGACTGATTGAGGTTTATATCACACCTGAAAAGGTTTATCATTTTCTCCCTCGAAATCGTTGGGGGAGAATCTTTTTTGGCACCTTCGTTGGGATACTTTTCCCTTCTTGTGAATGTGGGATTGTCCCCATTATCAATCGTTTTCTGGAAAAAAAGGTTCCCAGTTATACGGCTTTTCCCTTTCTTGTAACAGCACCTGTTATCAATCCCATTGTTCTATTTGCGACCTATTCTGCCTTTGGAAACTCATTCCACGTCGCCCTGTTACGAGCTCTAGGGTCCATTCTTGTGGCTGTGATACTTGGGATTTTTCTAGGATTTTTCTGGCAAGAACCGATTCAAAAAGAAAATCGGTTGGCCTGTCATGAGCACGATTTTTCTCATTTGAGTCCTACAAAAAAAGTTTTTCAGGTCTTTGTGCAGGCCATTGATGAGTTTTTTGATACGGGACGCTATTTGGTATTTGGCTGTCTCTTTGCCTCTATGATACAGGTCTATGTTCCAACTCGGATTCTGACCTCTATTAGTGCGACCCCTCTTTTTGTCATCCTGCTCTTGATGCTTTTGGCCTTTCTTCTTTCGCTCTGTAGTGAGGCGGATGCCTTTATCGGGGCTTCTCTTCTCTCAAGTTTCGGCTTGGCACCAGTTCTGGCCTTTCTCGTCATTGGCCCAATGCTGGATATCAAAAATATTCTCATGATGAAAAATTACTTGAAAGCACGATTTATCAGTCACTTCATTACGATTGTGACTCTCGCCGTCTTAGTTTATTCTCTCTTGATTGGAGTCATCCTATGATTAGATTTTTAGTTTTAGCTGGCTATTTTGAATTGACCATTTATCTCCATCTGTCGGGAAAATTAAACCAGTACATCAACATGCACTATTCCTATCTGGCCTATATTTCCATGGTGCTTTCCTTTATCTTGGCTATTGTTCAATTGTATATCTGGATGAAGCAAGTCAAAACCCACAGTCATCTGAACAGCCGATTGGCAAAGGTTACTAGTGTTGCTCTTCTGGCTATTCCTATTGTCGTCGGTTTAACTTTCCCAACTGTTAGCTTGGATTCTCAGACCGTTTCTGCCAAAGGCTATCATTTTCCCCTATCGGAAGGAACGGATCAAGCCATTCAGACAAGTGAAGGGACGACGAGCCAATACTTGAAACCAGATACCAGTTCTTATTTTTCAAAATCAGCCTATGAAAAGGAAATGCGAACGGCGGCGGATAAATACTTGTCCCAAGATAGTATTCAGATCACCAACGAAAACTATATGGAAGTCATGGAAGCTATCTACGACTATCCAGATGAATTCGAGGGCAAGACAGTCCAGTTCACAGGCTTTGTCTACAATGACCCCAGTCATGCCAATAGCCAATTCCTGTTCCGCTTCGGCATTATTCACTGTATCGCAGATTCCGGTGTGTATGGATTACTGACCAAGGGAAATACCCGGCAGTATGAGAACAACACCTGGATAACAGCCAAAGGAAAACTGGTCAATCACTACCATAAAGAACTCAAACAAAACCTCCCAACCTTGGAAATCGACAGCTTTACCAAAGTCGATAAACCAGAGAATCCCTATGTTTATCGCGTGTTTTAAAAAACGAGATAAAAACATAAAAAACAAAACGAACAAGTTCTCTTCTGAATGACAGAAAAAGAGCCTGTTCGTTTTTTGTTATCTGAGTATTAATGATTTGTAGATTTAAATCTTATAACATAAGTAGCTCAGTGAGAATAAGCGAGCCACTCATTAATCAGTCTAGCGATTTCTTTGGGTGCTTCAGTATAAAGCTCATGGCCAAAGTTTTCTAAAAAAATAGTATCAACATAATCTGGCAATTTTTTTAGGGCTTCCTTTCTCCATATAGCTTCATTAGGATAGCGAGGACTAATAAATAAGGTATCCCCCACTTCTCTCTTAAAAGCTTGGATTTTCCGCCGTAGTCGAAGAATCGCTTCTATATTTTCAGAATTTATAGCTAACTCATATCTATTATACTCCGCATTCCAGTGATAGGACTGTCTTACAGCTTCCTCCATATTTTCTGACCAATGCTTTGCTTCAGATTTCTCTTTAGAAACAAGAACATCTAAGTCAGAAACGATTTGAGATTTGATATAGTTTTTAGTTTCCTCTAATTCCGCATCTAAAGTTAAAATCTTATCTAAATCTAGATAGCCACCATCCAAAAGAATCAGTTTTTTCACTTCATGAAATTCCGATGCGAGATAACGCGCCAAATCTCCTCCAAGAGAATGACCTATCAGACAGATAGAGTCTCCTTCTACAATCTCATTTTTAAACCATAATTTCAATTCTGTTTCATCTCGAAGATTCTTTTCATATGGACTTAGAAAATAAACCTGCGAATCTAGTTCTTGAAGAAAATCCTTGCTATGATAGATATTGCTTCCCAGACCGCCAATAAAATATTTTTTCATTCTCTACTTAATACTATGCTTATTCATCTTTTGCTCAAAGATAGTCGTGATAATCTGACGTAATTCTTCGCGTTCTTTTTCTGGAATTTCACCACTTGTTTGAGCTGCAGCGTAGAGTTCAGGGTGTTCAATTGAAATGCGTTTAATCGTACGTGTCGTAGCATGTTTTCTGACGAAAAATGGGATTCGCTTAATCAAGTCTTGTGGTACTAGCGCAAGAATCTTTTCAGCAGTTTCCTTGTCACTAATCTTAGACGTCGTAAGCCCCTTCTTAATCATTTCCTGTTCTTTTTCTGTAAAATCTTTTAATTCCATTCGGTCAGTCCTCCTATTTTCTTTAAGTTAAATTATATACCAATTGCAGCAAGACGACAAATAGTCTGCTTGTAAAATCTTCTCTATACTACAATTTTCCTGTCGCTCTTTAATGAAAAATCACAAATCCTTTTGGAGAGATCACAAGCTGATTCTCCAATTCTTGGCAATTGCTTGCTAGTGCTACTGCTTCTTTTTGTAAATGATAATCTTCCTTTGATTGGTTGAAAATCGCTTTGAGGATTCGCCCTTCATATTTCCACTGCAAAGCTACTACATCAGCTTTGATTTCTTGGAGACTATACTTGCCATGCTGAATGGTTGCTGACGCATGTTTGCGAATCTGGATCAATTTCTTCATGAAATTCAGCATATCATTGTCACTTGATACACGTTCCCAAGGCATACAACGTCGACAATCTGGGTCTGGTCCTCCGGTTAAAGCTAACTCGGTTCCGTAATAAATGCAGGGTGTTCCCTTTTGTAAAAAGAGAAAGGCTAGGGCTGATTTAACCAGTTGAGCATCTTCATTTGCCGTCCACAAGATTCGTTCTGTATCATGCGAATCCAAGAGATTAAACATAACCTCTGAAATCTGCTGTTTGTAATACATAGACTGACCATTGATTTCATCGATGAACTGATCAATCTTCTTAATTCCTCGTAAGAAATAGTCCTTGATACTATCAGATAAAGGATAATTCATGACCGCATGGAACTCATCTCCATTTAACCAAGGCTGAGACGTATGCCAGACTTCTCCTAGGATATAAAGATCAGGCTTTTTAGCTAAAACTGCATTACGAAAATCCTTCCAGAACTGATGGTCAATCTCATTAGCCACATCCAAACGCCAAGCATCGATATCAAACTCTTCAATCCAATAAGTCGCAACCTTTAAAAGATAGTCCTTGACCTCTGGATTGGCTGTATTTAGTTTAGGCATATAGTCCTCAAAACCAAAAGCATGATAGGGTAAGTCTCTCTTATTAGCAAGTTTTTCAGTCGTCACTGGGAATTGTTGAATATGGAACCAATTTTTATAAGCAGACTGTTCACCATTTTTGACAACATCTTGCCATTGAGTAGATTGCGAACCAATATGATTAAATACAGCATCCAGCATGATTTTCATATCACGCTGATGCGCTTGCTCGACGATCTCCCGAAAGGTCTCCTTGTCTCCAAAATGACGGTCAATTTCAAAGTAATCTGTCGTATTGTACTTATGATTGCTCGTAGATTCAAAAATCGGACAAAGATAAAGTCCAGTAATGCCCAAGTCTTGCAAGTAATCCAGATGATCAATAATCCCCTGTAAATCACCACCAAAGAAATCATCACTCTGAGGTGTGATAGATGAATCCCAGTCTAATGTCCCTTCTGGGTTTAATCGAGCATTTCCATTAGCAAATCTCTCAGGAAATATCTGATACCACACCGTATTTGAAACCCAGTCAGGAATCTGGCATGCATCAATCTCATGAAGATAAGGCAACTTAAATCCATTCCCAATAGCATGAAGATTTTCTAGAGAATTTTCCACACACCCTTTATCGCCATACAAAATACTTTGACCTTCTGTATCCTTGAGTTCAAAGAGATACTGGATACGTGCAAAGTCAACGGACACTTCAACCTGCCAATAATCAAAGATGGTATCAGAAGTTATCTTGGCCATTTTCTTTGTATCTTGATAAAACTCCTCCATAAAGATAAAAGGGTCGCCATAATGCAGGTTGATGCTTTCAATATCCCCTTTCTTAGTTCGAATCCGAATATGAATCTTCTTATCCTTATAAAGATAGGCATACTCCGACTCAGTCCTATGGTAAATAGCACTTAATTCCATCAATTTGTCTCCTAAAGTTTTAATTCCAATTTTACGCAAACGTTTTCATAATTGTGATTCTAGTATACTACTTTCGTATTTTATTTTCAAGGCTTATCCGTAGATTCTAGTGGTTTGGTTCTATAAATAAAAAAGCAGCCAGTCTTACAACTTGCTACTTTTCAAATGATGATTAAAAAATATCTTTGCAACCACTCTATTTTTTTTAAATCCTTATTGTTATTGTGATCATTTCGATAGGAATCTTGGGAAGAAGCCTTGTAAATACTTAAAAACTGTTCCAAACTTGGAACGCGAAAAGTGATGTTTTCGAGATGAATCAGCTCTATATCCGATTCCGAAACTCCTGCAAAATCAGGTAAAGAATCGATACTTCCGAATTCAACACTCAGTCCATCTTTTTTGAATTCATGCTCATGAATATCTATTAAGTCATAGCCTAAGTGTTTCATCACTTTCATTATCTTGTCCCACTCATAAATTCTGAGATGATCAGGCGCTTCCCAACCTCTAGGATCACCAGGCACATGAATGTCAATGTCAGACGGCCTCCATTCTTCATTTGAACGGTATTCAAACCCCAAAGACCCCATGAGCGTCGGAGTGATTCCGATTTGGTTTAAATGAGAACAAATTATTCGAAATTCATCAAATAGAGAATTCATTCCTCCTCCAATCGTTGATATAGGACTTAATTTCGTTGTGAATAATAAACTAATTTTTACCTTCTACTCTTTCGGTTTTGAAAATACTTCTACTCGCTGAGCTAGGACTTTGATTTCTACAGGTAGGTTATCTGACTTATCACCGTCAACATCTGACTCCAATTCACTATCAGAAGAAATTTTAATATTACGAGCTTTGATATACTCGATATTATCATTTGCGACAACATCCCCTTTTAGTAAATCAGGAATAACGGATAATTTGGAGAATATAGAAGCATCCTTCAGAATCAAAATATTAGCATAGCCATCTTTGTTTTCTTCAAAGATTTTTTTATCAGCGAAGTAATTTGTCAAGAGAACCAACACATGGCTAGCTTCACCAACATAATTTCCATTTTCTGTCTCAACCTTAATGTTAAAGACCTGATCTGTCATGACAGACTTCATGGTATTTACAGCATAGGCTAAAATACCGAATTTTGTTTTGTCCTCGATTTCAACATTGTGAATCGCCTCAGGTAGAGAACCGATACTAAAGATATAACCAAAATAATTGTCATTCGCTTTTCCGATATCAATCTTATTGGTTAAATCAAAATCCAGTTCATCTATCGCGCCATCGATGTCTTGATTGATTTCCAACAGTTTCGTAATGAGGTTACCCGTACCGCCAGGGATAATACCCAACTTAGGAATGTAGTCTCTCTCAGCAATACCCGAAATGACTTCGTTGACAGTCCCATCTCCACCAAACACAACCACTGCATCGTACTGCTCACGAGAAGCTTCTTCAGCAAAATGTGTTGCATCCAGCGCCTTTTCGGTAATTTTGGTTTCCACGTGCTCAAAGTATTCTTTTGCTTTATTCTCCAGCTTTTCTTTGTAATCCAAAGCCTTTTCGCCACCAGAAGTAGGGTTGATAATTACCATTGCTTTTTTCATTAATGTTCTCCTTAATATTCGTTAAAAATATATATCTCATTATATGAAACTAAACGTATCCCTATTATACTACGAAAATACAGAAAAGAGAAATCTGACGTACTGGAGATCAAAATAATCTACGATACGGTAAGCATATTGTCTAGTAGAAAAAATGAAAATGACATTTTTTTACACTTTAGCTTTTTAAAACAAAGTTTTATTGTTGCTAACTTCTTACTTAATTTTTTTTGCTAATTTATTAAAGTCACCTATATACAATATTCCCGAAATGAATGCAAAAATTGCAGAAAAAATTGAGAGAAACGGTACGAAACCTGTAATAGATGCCGCTAAGAGAAATAAAAAGCTTTTCTTACGACCATTTTCTTCTTTTTTATAAATGAAAATTGCAAGTATAGCACAAATAAGAAACATGAAACTAATTAGGTTCATTGAGAATGCCCATCCCGGCTTATCAACAAAACGAAGAGCACCGTTAATAAACCTTAACTCCCATCTATATAAAAAAGCATAAGCAATAAAGGGAGAACACGTTAATGATATTACTCCATTAAAACAAAACAAACTATGTGATTTCATACTAGGCTCTTTTCTTAATTTTATGAAACTTTTCTTTCTCTCTTAATCAATCCCTAGCAGGATCATTTAAAATCTCAATCTTACCTATAAACCATCGTGACATCTTCTTCTTTTTGTCTTTAAAGGGATCGGGTTTAATCAAAGTAAAAGGTGAAATGCTTGCATCTGTAAAATACAACTCCACTTTTAAAGACTGCTTAGGATTATCGTTAACATAGGCTGAAAAATGAATATGATAGCTTCCACCCACATCACCACCATTATCATCCCCTCCCCTAGCTGTATTTGGTAAAAGTTTAATAGAATTTATTGATTGTTTTTCCTCATCTTCCAGGTAGGTAATAATTGTACTCTTGATAATCTTTTCATTTTCATGGACAAATTTTCCGTTGTTGTTAAGAAGAAAATTCCCATAGCTTAGAAATGTTAAAAAAGAAGCGAAAAGGAATGGATAATAAAAAGTACAGCCATTTATTAGATTTAAACATAATGTCTCTTGTTTTCTAGATTCACAAAAAGATGTTATTATTTCGAAATTATGACATTAGATTCCTTCTATTTCAACTGGGATTAATTCCTTGTTCCTACATGAAGAACTAATTGTCGGCATTCTAGCTATAAAAAAGAAAAATGTTGATATCAATCCATTTATAACTAAAACTGCTCCTTCGGAACCATCATTAATGCCCATAAAAAATCCAAAACAAATAATATTCAATAAAAAGCCGAACAATAATACAGGATTTCTTTTACCATTTGGTTTAAACTTGACTCTATAACGTTTGCTTTTCTCTGGTATTCTTAATAATGTATTACGTCGAGAATTTTTTTCATAATAAACAGCTCCTAAGTATGCAAGAATCATAGACAAGACAAATAGTATACTCTTCATAAATATCTGTTGACTCAATCCCATACTAATAAAAGCTGATTCCATAGCTCTATATAGTAGAGCTACAAATGGTTGCACCATAATAGATATAGTAGTTGTTCCTATCTTTGTTTTAGACTTAATTTCAAAACTATCATCAGAGGGAGTTAACTCAATCATATCAAGAGTGATTAAGTTAGGCATCAATCCGAGAAAATAGCGTTTCCCTTTCATTGAACATAAGTCCATAATATACTTTTTATTTTCTATTTCTACAATACTATACGCCATCGTATTAGCATTCTTGAACTTCAAATTAATCATTTACCACCCAAACACTTTCTGAATTGATTTAATACCTGAATCAAAGGCCTCATTTAATTTCTCTAATTCCTTCAAATGTGACGTTTCTAATCTTATAAGCGGAAAGAATGGGAATCTTTCCAAATAAAAATGATAGAAGAAAAAATGAGATAATGCTATTGATAACAAGAACAAGTCCTTCTCCTCCATCATTAATAGACAAATAAAGTGCCAAACAAGCTATTATAGGGACACTAAAAATATAGGCATCAAAAACTTGCTTTCTTGCAGATACTGGTTTAAAAATCATCTCATATCTTCTGCTAGAAGAAGGCAGTAAAGCTTTAACATTTTTACGTTCTTTCTCTCTTGTAAAATAAAAAATCAAGTAGGAGAATAGTATAGATGCGCAAAATACTACTAATTTTAAAATTATCTGTTGACTAATATTGTACTCTTTAAAAAAAGTTTTCAATAAAGAATAAACAATGACTACAAGAGGTTGGACCATGATTGCCACATATGAAGCTTTAAACTTATTAATCGGGGTACTAAAATTGATATCCTCTCTGTTAAGTTCCGCCATCTCAACCGTTAATTCCTCCGTTGGAACACCCAAATAGTAGAATTTAGGAGTCATTGAACTGGCATCTAATATATATTTTTTCCCATTTAGTTCTACAAGTTGATGACAAAAATACTTCGTTTCTTTAACATTAATTTCCAAAATTACCACCCAAACACTTTCTGAATCGATTTAATACCTGAATCAATGTCGTTTCTAACTTCTCAACGTTCTGTATTTATAGCTCTTCAATTTCAGTTAATGTTAATGTTTTATAGTAGTCTGGGATTTGTGGCATTCTTAATAGTACAAAGGACCACCACGAAATTATGCCATTTATAACCAATATAGCACTTTCATAACCACTGTCAAGTCCTATAAAAAATGCCAAACATATAATGTTAATCCCAAGTGTGAAAAACAACCAATCAATTATTCGTTTACCTTTGGGTTCAAAAACAAGTCGACATCGTTTACTGTTTTTGGGTACTCTTGATTCAAACTTCCCTACCGCACTTTTTTCATAAAAGACAGCCATAAGATAAGACAAAAATACAGAGAAAGCAAATAACACTATTTTCAATAAAATTTGCTGATTGATTCCCCAGCTAATAAAGGCATCTTTCATCAGCGTATGAGAGAAGCCCACAAGTGGCTGAATCATGATAACTAGAGCAGTAGATGCACCTATTGGTGTTTTCGATTTTATTCTAAAACTATCATTAGATGGAGATAACTCAACCATTTCAGCAGTAACCTCTTTCGGAAGCGAACCGAAGAAATAGGATTTGCCTTTTATAGTAGTAGGATCTAAGATATAACTTTTATTTTTAAACTCTACGAGTCTAAAAACTGCTATATTCGAATATTTAAATTTTAATTCCACATTTACCACCCAAACACTTTCTGAATTTCGTTATAAGTTACATTATAGCTTTTTCAGCTCTTTAAATTCTAGGTATTTCTTTTGATAAGCATAAGTCAATGGAATAACGCCAGATTCAATCCAAATAAATAGATAGGCCAACAAACCATTCAACACTAGAATTGCAGCTTCTGTTCCATCATCTAGTCCCATATAAATAGAGAAAGCAATTGTATGTAAAATGAGAAATAGATAGGCATGGAATTGTCTTTTTTTCTTATTATTCTGAAAGACTATTTTAAATCTCTTCTTTTCCTTCGATAAACGACTTGAAATCTCCTTCCTCGATTTCATTAAAATACTTTGATAGACAATATAAGCTACCAAAATAGATATAGGAAATAAAGATACTTTTAAATATAGATTATGACTAATATCATAATATCTAGAAATTGATGTTACTACTCTATACGAAAGAAGACCTAAACTAATAGATGCCATACGCATTCCTGAAGGACCCATCTTAATTTTTTTATCAAAATTTCTATTCTTACTATCAAGTTCTATCAAATCAACTTCAATATTTTCAGGGGAAAGTCCCCAATAATAACTCTTTGGAGTTGTGGAGTTGGAATCGAGAACGTACTTTTTCTCTCCCATCTCTAACACATCAAAATAAGCAACATCCAATCCTCTAAAATTAATTTTCAAAATTACCACCCCAATACTTTCTAGCTAATTTAATAAATTCTTATTCAGCTTCTCAAATTCCTTACATTGTAACATTTTAAATTCTAAACAACATTAGATAAAACAGCTGACATTTCAACTCGACGGTTGCTTTTCTCAATCGAATTTATAAATTCACTTTCCTTTCACTAAATAAATTGCAGCACTGATTTGAACCAATTTTTCTTTAGATTCTAAACTTAGTAGTATATCGTATCTGTCATAGTACGCATATCCAAGACTGACTGAAAGTTTTGTGTCAGATGGAAGGTTATACTTTTCCACTATTTTTTTATATAACTCTGATTGATTTTCTGGTTGGTAAATAATATCACTCAATTCAGTTTCTGCGCTCTTAAATGTTTTTTCCACATCTAAGGAAGCGAAATAATCTCTTGAAACCATTAAATTTAGAATTTCCTCATCAAATAAAGGATTTATCTCTGACTCATAATTTAGTTTACCATTAGAGTAAGTAACTGAAACAGTTTCTTTATCCTCGCCAAGTGTTATTGTGTAATTACCTTTAATGGCAGCTTGATTAATATCTAAGTCCACTTCGTACTTTTTGACTTCAGATTGATTTTTCATATAAACATCACTAGTGTATGACTTTACTTCAGTAAAGTCTTTCTTGTCTTGTTCTAAAAATTTAAATATAGGCTCAAACGCTTTCTCAAATTCATATTGTTCCTTTGTTCTGTTTTTGGGAATGGTTTCACCCCAAAAACTACATCCATTCAATGAAAACAGTGATACCAGAATGATTACCAAGCCAGCAATCCATAATAAATGCTTATATTTTGTCATTTATTTCTCCAAAAATACAAAGTCTAAGAATATTATAGCATGAAAATACTGAAAATGACTTTCTATTACCATTTAGATTCATTCATAAATTTCATTTAAAGACATTCAAGATATTGATAGAAAAACTTAATAGTTTTAAAAGGTTTAACCTTACTCTTGCAAAAAAAAGACATTCAAGAAAATCTTAAATGCCTGTATAAATAGTGTATTAAGGATATTGCTTGTTAAACTTCTCCTAACCAGGATCGACATTAAGAAATCTTACTGTATAGCCATTATCGGTATATAGAAACTCTACTTGCAACACCATATCTACTAATTCAGAATTTGAAGTCAAATCATAATCAACAGCAAAGCCAGTCTGGTCATCATAATCATAAATCTCCAATTGGGAATACTCATAAGGCGGATTGAAATGACATTCCACACCATACTCATCAATCGTGTCAAAATCATTCAATTCTAAAGACTTTTCAATATAATAAAAGAATTCGTTTAAATCGTCAATCTCTGACTCATCGACATAATTCATAATGTCTTCATATTTTTTAGGTGAATAGCCTTTAAAATATTAGTGATAACGTCTATAACTTTTTCTTTTTTATACTTATCAAGTAATTCCATCGGTGCCACCTTTCTACTTAACTAAACCATCATTTTCCTGCTATGTAAAACTCCAATCGTTCAATGACTTCCTTTAACGGGTTGTCTAGATAGGAATAGGCCTTATTCTTAATCCAATCAGGAATACCATAAGCTGCCTCTGCTATGCTACAAGTTATTGCAGCAAGTGTATCACTATCGCCACCAAGTGAGATGGCATTTCTTATCGCATCTTCGAAGTCTCTACTCTCAAGAAGGGCGATAATGGCTTGAGGGACAGTTTCCTGACATGTTTCGTTAAAACGATAGTTAGGACGGATTTCATCTAAAGTTTGAGATAGATTGTAGCCGTATGTCTTCTCTATATAATCCTTAATCCGTCTTTGACACTCTGTAGGATTGTCATTAATTGGTTGCTCGTACTCTCTACAATAACCGCCAAAGTAAAAACGACATAGAAAGATAGCATCAACTGTAGCCATAGCACCTTTAATACCTTCTGGATGATTATGGGTTACCTCTGCAGAAAGGCTCGCAAGTTCTCTAGATGATGGCCACATTCCGGTTCTCGCATAGACATCACAGTCCATGACCCAAGCACATGGAGAAACACGCATAGCCGAACCATTCCCAAAGCTATTATAAGGCTCACGGTTATCGCTGTTTAGCCATATATTAAACCGAGCACCGTAATCAGCATTCGGATACAGTCTGCCATATTTCTTCATCGCGTCAATGAAGTCATCTTTTTGTCCCCCGTTCATAATCGCTTCTGCAACAGCACAGGTCATAACCGTGTCATCTGTAAAAAAGCAGTCCTTACGAAATAAAGGAAAGTCCTTCGTTTTGATATTGTTCCATTCGTAAACAGAACCGACAATATCTCCAATAATTGCTCCTAGCATAAGATTCCTCCTTGTGAACTATTAGCTAAAACTGACATTTTTACTTACCATACTCTTTTATTTTGTCAGCATATTCAGTCAAAAGATTCTTTGAATAAACTTTTTCATTCTTTGAGTCTCGGACTTCTTTCCAAAGAATAGAAGCTACTTTTAGTTTGTTCGAGTAGGTTCGACTATTTTCGTCTGCACAGAAATCCTTTAAAAATTGATTCCATTGACAAACCGAATGATCATACTTGGCATAGTCTGAATTTCCATAATAGACTTTTAGCATATCTTGGATTGTAAAACTCAAATCATTTTCTCTTTTTACTTTTCTCCAAGCTGTAGCCATATCAGCAGTAAATTTAAATGGCGAAACCTCTGTTAAAGTTGAGAAATATTCTCTAAAGTCTGCATTAAAGGAGAATCCACATTCAAGTAAGGGCGTATCTAAGGCAACGACTTCTACTCGTTTCTTTTTCCTTTTTATTGATGATTTTTTAATCAAATTACCCTTAAAGTACTGCTCAATAATATGATTGAGTTCTTGTTTAGTACCTCTATATTCTAATCCTAATGATTTACATAGTTGTGAAAGTTCATCACGATACCAATAGTATTTATTAAACTCATCGAATGATACGATTTTATCAAACTCAGGTCTGCTTTCTATCAATATAACACCTCCTTAAAATCAATTTAGGTTGTCATAACGAAATAATGGAGTTTTAGTTTCATTATTTTGAGGATTACTACGTTTCACTAACAAGATTACACATTCAACGGTTCGGACTTACCGTATCATCCATGAAAAACAATCCTCAAGAAATAAAGGAAAGTCCTTCGTTTTGATATTGTTCCATTCGTAAACGGAACCTACAATGTCTCCAACTATTGCTCCTAGCATCCGTTTCCTCCTTATGGCATATCAGATTCGTTACACATTTCTAATAAATCACTCTTTAAAAATGGCACCACCAAATCAATCCACTCATGAGGCAGGTAAGCTGATAAATAGCCGTGGTTATAGCCCTTTGCTTCATACAAAATTGTATTTGAATGTAGCTGATGAAATAATTTCGCTGATTCTTTCACACAGTTCAATTCTTTTTCACCATAGATATACAGAACCTGAGCCTTGCTAGCAGAAATCATATCTTTCAGCTTGTAACGCCCCATATAGTTTTTGTAAATGGTTACCAATGTTTTGACAGGTGTCCTTGGCAGATCCTCCAAATAATAAGTTTTTATTTCCTCTGGATAAGCCAGTTTAGGATAGAGTTTGTTCATCATGCTTAACTGAAGTTTGCAAGAGAATTTATTGAACATCAGTTTACCAAATAGAGACACCAGAAAGATACTGATTTTAGCTAACCTTGGTTGAGGAATACAGAGGCTTCCGTCTATAATGGCCTTCTCAGCAATTTCACTGTCTAAAGACAAAAGCTCCATGGCAATTTGACCACCAAGTGAAACACCACCGATTGCAAACAACTTCCCACTACAGTTTGCTTTGATATAGTCTAGAATCTCCAAAGCAGAATCTTCAGTAGAAACATAATCAAGTTGATATTCCTCGCCGTGGCCATTCAAAGTGGGTAGAATAATACGGTATTTTTCTGACAAGATACGTGCTTGACGAAGATAATTCCACCAAGAACTGCCGCCACCGTGTATTAGTAAGATAGGAGGTAAATTCTTATCCCCAAATTCATGGAATTTCATGTTTAAACTCCTTACTGTAGAACTTTCACTAGCTAGTTTTCCTTGTTCAATCAGCTCTTAAAAGCAGTACCACATACTCGACATAAAACGAGTGAACACTATGTATGCCAAGTGAACATGTATGTGGGAACATGTCTATAAACCTTTTGACGATAGCATAAGGTTATCGTTAAAAGGTATTACCCCGACAAACTGTGATTTACTCATTTCATTAAATCAGCTATTTCTTTCTTCCCATACGCCTTTACATTCTGAATTACATTCTGTTTCCTCTTGATTGATTCAAGCAGTGATATATCTAGTATATTTACTAATTCTTTAAACTGAACCTGTCCGATTCTTCTTATCTCTTTAAGTTGCTCGGCATCTCTTATCTTTCTCTCTGCCTCACTTTTAGGGTATCCTTGCCCAAATGGCTCTGAGAAAAGAGCTTCTATTGTTTTTTCAAGATTTTCAGTACCTGACCATGTATAATCTTCACCTAATGGTAATGATATCGCATTTCCATTATTAATCTGAGCAAATAAATAGGCATCCTTCGGTGTAGGTGCATATCCGCAAATGACATCAGGCATACTATTACAAGCAAGCATCATTCCTTGTCCGGAAGAACAGCCCGTAACAACGAAATCAACTGTCCTACTTGCCAACAAGATACCTATAAGAATAGAAATTTCTATATACGAGTATTTTTCATTTTCTTCCATCGTACAGCCAAAATTTATAACCTCAGATTTCTTTGGAGCATACTTTAATACAGCATCATAGATTATTTGATTTTTGGTCGCTTGCGAACTTGCTTGAATAACTCCGATTCTCATTCTTCCCCCCTTCAACTTCTAATTTAATTATTTCTTTTTCTTTGGTTTGGGTGCCGGTAATTCATTATATATTGAATTGAACAAGCCTTTATTTTCTACACTTCATTTATTCACTGGTTGCAACTTTTGACATCAAAACTACCGCCTCCACATGTCTTGACGGTTACTACCTATACTGTGAAACGAAATCAAAGCTGCTGAATATCCGTATTAAACTATTAAACGTAACTAATGCGAGTATTTACGGCTTCGTTAATATACAGTATTGTTACATCTATGCCAAGTTTCCGATAGTTAGTTCTTCTTTCTTTATTTAAATCTTTACAAATCCAACTAGCGAGAAGGGTTGTTTATCTCAAAACTCATTGAACCTTTGGTTCCTCGATTAGTATAATAATTTCCTTCTAGTTGATTTGGATTATCAATATCAAGAATTACCGTCCCATAATGTATAGGACTTTGCAATTCAGCCCTTGGGCTATTTAAATATGTATAAATTAATTTTTGTGTTCCATTATCATTGATAATTGATGCTGTAATGCTATGGCTCGAACTTTCACCCGTTTTAAACTTAACTTTAATAGTCGTAAATGACTGTTCAATAGTAAGTTCACAATTTCTTTCATTCTGATCATAGTCCGTCTTGAAACTACCTACATAATTCGCAAATAAAATTGGAACATTATGAATCTTAGATAGTAATGGCCACCGCCATGCTGTTTTTTCAAAAATAGCCATAATAATTGCTGTAACTGATATAGCTTCACCAATATACCCAATGGCTGAATATACCAATGCCAAAATATCAGATTTAAGATTCACTGCAATCTCTTGGCCACTTATTAACAATCTTAATAACAAGCAAATTGCAAAAACCCATATTGTAATATTCAAAAATTTTTTCTGCTGTTCATTCATAAGTTTTATTTATAATCCAAAAATTCAATCATTCTAACTAAAAAAGTTTTTGTATCCTGTAAATTCCATTTCTGCTCTGAACGAAAAAGGTAATACATTCCACTTACTTCAACCCAATTTAAATTCACTTGAGACACTATGTAATATAACGCTTGCTGTAACAACCCTGTGTAGCTATTACTATTGAAAAACATCTGTTCAGGTATATTCCAGACCAAACATTCTATCAAATATGAAGAAATGCGTTCGTTTGTCAATCCTAGCTCCTGCATCTCGTTCTTAATATGCTTCATAATCCTAACTAAATATTTATATTTATAGTGAGTAGATTTATTCTTAGAGATACCATTTTGTATATGAACTTTAGGATAATTAATTACTTCATAATTTCCGTTTGAGGTAAAAAATTTGATGCCTTCAACAAATTTTTCAGATGACCTGCTACCAATATATCTATAATTTCGATATTGAAAACATGGGACTACATCTGCATTTACGTGATATGAGTTAGAATTAATATTGATACACTTATTGCCAATAGAAACTGATTCTGCACCAAATTTTGAAATTAACGCTTTAATCACTTCGTTTTTAAATACATTAGCATTGGTGCTGCTACTAGAGTAATTATAGTCTAGGTCCGATAACCCATCTACATACTCACAATAAAATAAAGATTTCACCATGATACAGATATCAATGTCGCTATTTTTCTTTACATTCGTATTATTTGCATAAGAACCTTGGGCAAAAATTTCATATTCATACTTTGAAGAGAGCCCACTCCTTTCTATTGCATCTTTAATCATTCCAATAGTATTTTCAACCCGTGTTTCTTCAGTGGCAGATAACGGCTTAATCCATGATTGTAATGCTTCTTCAGAATATCTCATTATAAAACAACTCCATTTTAGTTTTTTGGTTAATTCATAAAAAGTAACCGATATTAAAAAAATCCTACATATAATTATACCACTAAACAAGAAAAAAGGCTGCAAACATAGTGAACTATACTATGCCTACAGCCTTATAAATCAACTTCTGTTCCTTCCAAAAATCTAACGGTTATCTGTCCATCCTCCGAAATCAAAATACTATCTAGTACCTGACACATCTCAAAGGAATCATATTCCCAACACTCCTTATTTATCAATTCAGCCAGTAACACACTGTAATGCTTTTCTAATAACTGGTTTTCTTCCAAGATCTTATTCCACTTTCCATGCAACAAATCCATATTCTCACTCAGTAGTTTAACTGCCATCATTACAGCTTTCTCTAGTGTTCCCTCATCGATATGGTTATTCTGACAACCAATCTGTCCCTTTACCTTATAACGGTTGTTACACTGCCAAACTTTACGTTTGCCACGACTGGTCGTCCAGTTCTTACGTCCAAAAGCTGAACCGCATTCTGCACAGAACACCTTGGTAGTAAAAGGGTTGTCCTCATTTTGCATGATGTAGAAGAAATTGAAAAAGAAAATAGACTTCAGACAGCTATTGATGTTGTCAGAGAACAGTTTGGCTTTTTAGCCATACAAAAAGGAACCGTCCTAACTGAAGGTTCCTAAAATATTGAACGCAGTAAACTTATTGGCGGTCATTCCGCTGGTGGATTGGAGGGATTAAAATGATTGACCGTTCATCCTTACCATTTCAGTCAGCAAGAGAGTACCAGGATACAAAGATGCAAAAATGGATGGGCTTTTTCCTATCTGAACATGCATCAGCACTCTCTGATGATACAAACAAAGTAACGTACATGTCTGACTTATCACTAGAGAAGAAATTATTACTCCTCAGTCAAGTATACGCCGGGCAGCTACGCACACGCATTCAAGTGATTGAAAAAAACAAGCGTGTTTCCTACACTGGAACAATACCAAGTCTGACCAAAGATTTCATTTTGATAAAAACTACAACAGGTCACATCAATTTGAAATTAAAAGACATTATTAGTATTGAACTTGTCGAGGAGGTGCTCTATGAATCAGCTTGAGTTTCAGCGTAATCACCTACAAATGGACTATTATAGCGAGAGCTACCAAGATTTTGAACGTGACTTCTACCGCTACTCTAACATGAATATTCCATTGACCTTCCTAACTGATGATATCCTAAAAACAATGGCGACTTCACGTAAGAATTACTTTGTCCTCAATAAGGAAAAGTCCAGAGATAACCGCGATCACTTCTTCATATTTGAAGTAAGTACCGTAGATGAGAATCCGCTAATCTATCATTATACATATAAGAAAACTACAATATATTTAGCAGAAAAATAGGAGCAGTTCAATTGACTGTTCCTATTTTTAATATTCATAAAATCTAAAGTCTTTATACTCTTTAACAATGGAGTCGCCAACCAGAACAGACTATACTGACCAGCGACTACCTTAAATTTAATGTTTCAGATTTATTTTCTTATCTCTAATTTCATAAACTACATCTGCTACATTTTCGAGTAATCGTTTATCGTGGGTGATAAACACGATAGTTCCGGTGTACTCCTTCATTAGTATTTCCAAAGCCTCTAAACTTGGTATGTCAAGGAAGTTACTGGGTTCATCCATTATTAGGATGTTATATCTACCCATGAGCATTTTAGCAAGCAACAATTTTATAATTTCTCCACCGCTTAAAACAGATAAACTTTTTCCAATATCGTTCTGTTTGAACCCCATAGATGCTAGCACTGAACGAATTTCTGATATATTGTAGTCACAATCCTTCTGCATAAACTCCATAACATTCTGATTACTGTTGTACTTGTAACCATTCTGTGCAAAGTAACCTATTTTTGCCTTAGGCGAAATAGAAATTCCTTCTTCATGGTTTAAGATCATTTGGATTAAAGTTGTTTTTCCGATTCCATTACCACCAGTTAACGCCACTTTTGCTCCTAACGGAATTTGAAAAGATGCATTTTCAAACAGAGCCTTATCCCCAAATACTTTATTAATTTCTGCACCGACTATAGGGTATGGATTATGGAGCTCCAATGCTTTACTTTGCCTGAAACGAATTCTGCGAATGCCTTCCGGAGCTTCTACTTTTCCTAAGGCCGCAATCCTGTGCTCTAGGGTTTTAGCAGCATTATACATCTTTTTTTCCTTACTTCCTATTGATTTTTGATGAGCTAAACGCCCTCCGTCTTCAGTACTTTTTTTCTTTGAAGAACCTTTTGCCTTCTGTTCTATTTTACGAGCCTGTTTTCGCTTTTCCTCCGCAGCCCTTTCCAATCGGGCACGTTCCGCAATAAATTGTTCGTATTCTGCAGCTTGGCTCTTACGTTCTTCCTCTTTCTGACGAAGATAATCAGAATAGTTTCCCCAATACTCAGTGATTTTGCCATCTTTCAGTTCCCATATTTTATCTACTATTTCATCAAGAAAATAGCGGTCATGGCTAATAACTAACAGTGCACCTGTAAAATATTTTAGCTGTCCTATTAGAAAATCAATTCCTTCACGGTCTAAATGGCTCGTAGGTTCATCCGCTAAAATACCATGAACCTGTGCCGATAAGGCCTGTGCTATTTTAAGCCTTGTTTCTTCACCACCGCTCATAGTCTGTATATTTAATTGCTCAACACCTAGCTTGCCTACAAGTGCAAAATCTTTTTCCTCCTGCAGAGTTACTTCGTCCAACTGGGGAATATAGGCAAGTTCACCCAGACGATTCATTTTACATCCTGGGGGAGTTAATTCTCCTAAAAGTACCCTGAGTAAAGTGCTTTTTCCAGCACCATTTGCTCCTACTAAACCAATACGGTCATAATCATATACTTCTAATTCATTTATATCTAAAACATCGCGTCCTTTGAATTCCACACGAATGTCTTTTGCTTTTAATATTAATTCCATAACATTTCCTCCTGTCTATAATCGCATGCTTTCATTTGCTTGTATGCAGGGAAAACCCTGCGATTTTAGCAGGAAGAGTTACATGAAAATAAGATACATAAATATTCCTCCAATATTGTTTATTTTAAATCTAATTTTCTAACCTCAGTTATCATTTGGCAAACTATAGCAATGCCAATAATTAAAATACCTGATAGTAAAAACCAATGATTTACACCGATTTTATCAGCAAAGAATCCAGAAAGAATTAACCCAATTGGCATAGCAAGTGACATGATACTTCCGATCAAAGAAAATACACGTCCTAAATATTCAGGCTTAATTTTCTCCTGAAAAAGAGCTGTTTGCACACCGCTATAAAATGGCACCGAAAGCCCCATTATTGCACAGCAAACTACGAATATTACAAATCCATTTGGAGGAAGTATTCCCGAAACGGCTAAACTGGTCCCCATTATAAAAAATGAACTTGTTATTAGTAATACATGCTTTTCGAAGCCCCCTAATCTTCCTAATAATAAGCCTCCTGCTAGCATCCCAAATGCAAAGGAAATTTCCGTAATAGAAATATGCACAGGCGTTCCATTAAAGTGTTCCATGCTTATTAAAGGAAATAGTGCATTGATTGGCATATAAACAAAAGTATATAGTGTTCCTAAGAGTAATAAGGCAAACAATCCTTTGTTTTGTCTCAGAACCACAACTCCTTCTTTCATCTCCCTTATGAAATTTGGTTCTAAACTTTGCACTTGATTACCCAGCTTAGGTATACGTACAATTGCTACCGTAATAGATGCAATCACAGCACCCAATACGTCGATGGCAATAATAGCATTTAAATCCCAAACGGAGTATAAGAGTGCTGCAACTGCCGGACTAACAATATAGCTTATAGACTGCAAAGACTGACTATAGCCTGCGCATTTCGTTAGCTGTTCTTCTGGTACTAAAAGTGGTGTAACCGCATTGAGTGCTGGGGTATGAAAAGCTGTTCCAATGCTACGGATAAACAATACTATCATAATCATCCAGACAGGTAGCTCCATACAGAATGCAACAATAGCAAGCACTGCACCAGCTGCTGCGATAATTAAATCGGCACCAATCATTATCTTCTTCCTATCATGACGATCCACTAGCACACCAATGGCAGGTCCCAAAATCGCATAGGGTAAAAAACCTACTAATGAAGCCATAGACAAGACCATCGCAGATCCTGTTTTTTCTGTAAGGTAAAAAATAATCGCCATTTGCAGGATGGCACTAGTGATTAATGATACTGCTTGCCCTGCCCATATTGCATAAAATTTTCGTTTCCAATTGTTGTATTTTTCCATTTATATTATCTCCTGCATATTATTTTGCTTGAATTTCTATTTTGAATAGCATTCTAGGCAATAAAAAATGCAGGCCAAACCCCACAATGTGGCTTTTGGTCTGCATACATACAATTTGGAAACATTCATATTAAAGACATAGTTAAATAAAGGTATAGTTAAATAACCAATATCCTCACCGTAACTAATGAATGCTCAATATCGTATAAATAAGCACAACAAAAAAGCCTATCATCGGGTATAGATTCTGCTTTTTTTATTGCCAGCTTATCTTAAACGCATTGAGGCTGTCATAGTTTCGGTTCCTCCTACATCTTTGTTTATATCAATTTATAGTATAACACAACAAGATGATATGTTCAATATAAAAGTTATGGAATGAGACTCATACTTCCAATTCGATGCCAGATTTAAAGGATATGACGAAGTTTTCTTCATAGACTGTAACGCTCTGGATTATCTTCCTTAGTAGCAAGCGATTAGCTTTCACAAAATCTTCTGTTTGTAGTTTTAAAAATTCATCAGGATTTTCTAACTCAACCTCAAAATATTTCATTTTACATTCCCTCATTTCATTTATTGATAAATTGAGTTTGCAAAAAAGAGTGGACAATTTTTGTCTACTCTTAACCTTTAAAATAGTTTTTTTTAATCGATTTGAAGTTGCCTAAATTATTACTTATTCGGTAAAATGAAGTATTGCTTTCAACAGATTTCCTTCAACTACACTTCACTTGATTCAAACAAGGTGGGTACATTTCTATTCCCACAAACTCCTTGTCAATGGAAACAAACACGTACCCACAGGGTAAATGGAAATAGAAACTGATAATTTCTAGCTATCACTTCTACTCATTCCAAAAATTTTCTCACTCTGATACTTCCCCACTCCAATACAAAAAGCATTGCAATCAAGGCTTTTCATTATCCCTTTCATTCAAAGGTTTCTAGGTTTTTACGAGCAGAGCAACACACTCCACGTGCGTTGTTTTCTTTATTTGTACACTTTTTTTCTTCATCGGTTACGGAATTAAAACACAATTTATCATTATCTATTTTAGCATTCTTTCTTTTAGATTTGTAAGATTTTGCATCTTTAGTCGAAGAATCTCCCGTTTTAAAAATTATAGTCAACATTGCTGGATCAATTTCTCCATCAGAATTTATTCCGCCTACTATTATTTTTTCAACGATACTTTCAAAAATATCCTTGTCAAACTCCGTCAAAGTTTTTTGTGAAGTTAAAATTTCTTTAAAATTCTCTAATCTACTTTTTATATCAACTTCTGATTTTAAAGTTACTTCTAAGTTTACTTTTTCTTCTAAAAGTTTTTCTTTCTCAATTTGTATTTGATTGAATTTATCTTCATATACAGAATCACTTATTTTTCCATCTAGATTCATTGAAACTAATTTTTCTTCTTTTTTGTACAACGAATTTAATTTACTAACTATCTTTGTCAACTCCACTTTTAAGGTATCATCAGTAAGCTCTTCTTTTATAATTTCAAGAAAGTCTTCAGTTAGGTTATTATTTTCATAAAACAACTGTTGGTAGCTCTGTAAAAAAGCATTTTCTATTGCTTTTTCCTCTATTCCTTTACTATGAGTGCAATACTTTTTACCTCTCTTTATAGATGTTGTACAGTGCCAAATAATCTTTTTGTACTCTGAACTAGAGTGCCAACTTCTTCTAGACAGAACAGTACCACAAAAACCACATTCTAATCTACTGCTAAAAGGGTACATTCTTGAATATCTTTCTCGTTTACCTTTTATATTTGCTATGGTTTTTTTGTTTCCTGATCTCCGTAATCGAATTTCTTGCGCCTGTGTAAAAATTTCTGGACTAATTATCGCATCATGATTATTTTTAATGTAGTATTTATCTTCTTCACCGAAATTTATTAAACGTCTCTTACTAATGGGGTCAACAGTGAAAGTTTTTCCCATTAGAATATCACCTTTATACTTCTCGTTTTTAATAATTCCTAAAACTGTTGTATCTTGCCAGTGATCAAGACCTCTCGGAGTTTTATAACCTAGTTCATCAAGTTCTCTAGCTATTGCCCTACCCCCAATACCATCAATGTATCGTTCAAAAATATAACGTACTATCTTGGCTTCTTTTTCATTTATTGATATCGACTTTGTATCTTGATTATAGTCATAACCAAGACAACCTTGAAAACCAATAAGTTCTCCACGTTGCATCTTCATTTTTAAACCCTTTTTAACATGGGCAGATGTATTTTCAACTTCCTGTTGAGCCACTGAACTTAATATCGTCAATAGTAACTCACCATCCATAGTTAAAGTATCAATATTTTCTTCTTCGAAAAATACACCAATTTGTTTATCTTTGAGCAAACGAACATATTTGAGAGTATCTAATGTATTTCTAGCAAAGCGAGCAATGGCTTTGGTAATGATATAGTCTATTTTTCCATCAAGGCAATCTGAAATCAATCTTTGAAAATCTTGTCTTTTTCCAACTTGAGTTCCTGAAATCCCTTCATCAGCATAAATGTCAACCAAAATCCAATCTTGGTGCTGTGATATATACTCTCTATAATGACGAACTTGAGAATCATAGCTATTTTTTTGATCATCACTATCGGAACTAACACGACAATATGCTGCTACTCTCCTCGATAAAGAACCACTATTATCATTTCTTCTAGTTACTAAAGGATTTGCTTTTATAATTTCAACGTTGTTTGACATGGCTTAACCTCCTATTTCTCTGCATTTATTTTACCGCAACCAATAAAAAAGGTCAGCTAATTTGTGTATATTTTACGCAGTTTCAGCTTTATTTTTTCATATTCTTTTTCGCTAATAAGTTTTTTTAAGAATAATAGATTTAGCATCTCTAGCTCGACTATATAATTTTCTAAATTTGATTTCAAAAAATCACTTCCCTTTTATCTTTTATCAATCTCCTCCATGGCATGACTGATGAAGTCATCATAAGAATTTCACTTGCTGCTCTTTTACGTTGGCAGCCTGAACGGTCAGAAGTATCATTGTATATCATTTGTATCATGGCATATAAAGTATCGCTCTATTTTATTGATGGTTTTAATATCGCTCTTATCATGGCGAGCCATTCAAAACTGCTCCACAAATGAGGAAAGTACCATTTTGGACTATTCAATTGTCAATGTGCTTTCTTAACCTACTACTTTTTGGAGTAATGGTCTTCTTTATTATCCACTCGACCTACAAGGTAATCTAGACTCACCTTATAAAAATCTGCAAGTTTGATAAGGTCATTTATAGAGATTAGCCTGCTACCAGCTTCCATTTTAGAATAAGATGATCTTGTACAATTCAAAACGATTTTCGCAATATATTCTTGTGTCAAATCATCATCTTCACGTAAATCTCTAATCCTTTTCAACATTTGTTGTCTCCTAAAACAAGTATAATATAGTTATTTTCTTATTTTTAAATATGTGACAAATTGGCACATGAAACTATTCTATATATACTTTTTAGGAAACTGTTTACTCTAAATGTATCTCATTTTCCTCAATAGATTTCATATTTTGTTTTTTCTTATATTTCTTTATTGTTTTATTAAACATTTCAAATAAATTTATTGCTTCTCTATGTTGTTCCTTCAGTTTTTCAATTCTTCCTTTATAGAAGTATAAATCCTTCTCTATTATATCTACTGAACTTTTACCTTGAATACTATTTTCTAAATTGCTAGAACTATTTGTCGTATCATTCAACAATACTTCTTCTAAATTAGTTAAATCATTAATTTTATTTTGAACTTGTTCAATCATATTCTCTAGATATGATATTTGGGCAATGAAATCATTTGTTATATCTTCAAAATCATTCGGACTATTTTCCTCAGATATAAGAAAATCTAATTGTTCTATTTTTTCTTTAATTTTGCTTAGAGGAATTCTTCTATACATATACTGCGGTTCATACTGAACATTAAATTGCCTAATCAAAGTTTTACCTTTCATAAAGCGATTTTTTTCTGCTGAATCTTTATGATATACATAGTAAGAACTAGTTTCTCTGAGAAATACTTTAACTTTTTCTTCTTCCATATTGATTTGAATATTTGGTACAAAAATAAGTCCTTCTTGTCGGATACCAAACTGTACCTTAATGTAAATTCCATCGTCTACTACTTCTTCTATTTGATTAAGATTCAACTCTACTTCAAACTCATGAACAGTATCCCTATTTCTCTTGAAATCTTGATAGGATTTCCATAACACCTCTTCTGTCGGCAACTCTTTTTCTTTAATTAGCTTTTCTTTATTGTAAAGTTCAACTAAATTTTTATTATCTAAGACAAAAGTTTCATTTTTGTTATTAAAATAGTCTTGAAAATAACTAACACTGTACTGATTCGTTTTTCCCAATTCCTGCTCTGAAAGCTTAATCCCATTAAATTCAAATAGAACATGTTTTTCTTTCGGAATTATTTTTAAGTCAAAAAATTCTGCTTGTTGAATCAATTCATTCATATTCTTCATTTTCGGAAGTAGAAATTCTAAGATGTTTATAATTTCCCTTTGAACAAACTTTTGCTTAAAATAAGTTTCATTATAAGGTTGTTTTCTATTCAATTTATCATCACGTATGACTTGTTTCATATTTGAATCAGTCATAAAAAAAGTAACATGCTTGTGTCTAAAATCAATTTTTAAATGTAAAGCTTTTGCTTTTTTCCTGAAATCTTCAAAATTTTTCGAGTTCTCTATTAGAAAATATACTCGTTGTTTTATTTCATATTTGTAATTGGTTTTTCGATAAACTTCATACTGACGATGCGAATAACGATTTTCTATAATCTTTGCACCTGCAATTTTTGAGAGACGATCTGAAACCATTCGTAGATTACGTTCTGACTTATAATTCCATAGAAACTTTTTATCAGAATTCTGATCAATTGAATTTAGAATGATGTGATTGTGGATATGACCTTTATCGACATGTGTTGCTACGATAAAACGAAATCTACCTCCTGTCAACTCTTTAACTGTCTCATAACCAATCCGATTGATTTGTTCGGGAGTAAGATGGTCATCTGGAGCAAAAGACTGAATGATATGATGAGAATGAATTTTTCGTTGATTTACTTCTTGCCTATCATGACGAAATTCATAAAGACCATCATTACTTAAAAAATTATCATTGTACATCTTCACTAGTTCTTTATAACTAGGAAAATCTAAATAATTTCTCATACCAAAATCTGAAACTAGTGCTAGATTTTTTGTTTTACTTGGATTCAAAATATATTTGATTAGTTTACTACGATAATTTTTTCCATGAATCGCAAAGTGTTTAGTGATGACCATAAAATTTCCTCAATTTTTCAGATTGAATAAGAAAATCTTTCTCCACTTCTACTATTAACTCTTCTATACCTTTTCTCAATTCATTTAACTCAACTTCCGTTATTAAATTCGAATAATTTATGCTTCTGGCTATTTGATTAATATTATTTCCGATTCGTTTTAATTCAAAAATCAAATTTTGATAACCAGTTGTATCAATGGTGATGAAATTCATGCCAGGGTCAAGTAGGGTTCGTCGAGCATATTCTGAAAAAGATTGACAACCGCTTTGGTCGATACAATGTTTCAACTGACTCAATTCGCTATCAGACAGAAACACTTTCTTGAGATTGGTTCGGTAACGATGTTCCATGTACTCACCTCATGTATTTATCACGGAAGTCTTGGCTGAGGGGAATGGAGTTTCCAACTTCTTTAATCAGCTCCTGTACGCAGGTTAAGAGAATAGATACATGATCTTGGGTAACTTGATGTTCGGACTGTGCTATTATTAAAACATCATGAACGTCACGACTGATTTGTTCTAGTTTTTGGGATTGCCAGAGGGCAAACCACTTTTCAGCAGTCATTTCAAACTCTTCCTCCAGCAATTTATTTCGAGCAAAGGGCGAAAAATGTTTAAATCCCTTATTTTTCATTATCACTTCAATCATTTCCAATTCATTTGCGGTTAAATTAACCTCTTTGCGAATGTCTCTGTATTGTTCTGACATACTATTTCCTCACTTTCATCAATGGTTGGACAATCCCCGACCCCGTATTAACCACGGGAAACTTGCAAAGACAAAATCTATCATCTTGTAAGGCTTTGCGAGCTCAGATATTGTGTCCACAATATCCCAAAAATCATATCGCCTGCCATTTCAAACCTCACGGTTCAAAAAACAAACGATATGAAAATGTGGTGGCACGCCCCCAAACCCCCAAGATAAATCTAAATTAAAAAAAGTATAACAAATACTTTTTGATAAAATTATCACAGAAAAAGAGCCCTGTCGGACTCTTACAAACTAAAACAATGTCTCTGATATTCATACTGTCTAATGCCACTACTGTCTTTGTTCATCTTGATAGAAAAAACAAAATAATGGTCACGACCGTCTAAAGATTTGCTTTTGTTAAGTTTAAAATAATGTTTTTGAGACATAGCCATTGTGCGTAAAATATCATCAGTGATAAATGTTAATGGTATATCTAGAGCGGAATATTTGTAAAAATCTGACTCAAACCGTAAATAAGAATCAGAAAAATAATCCAGCTGTAATTTATCATCATATAATTCTTTACGATTCATATAAATCCACCCCTTCTATCTGGATATCGAGTATATCTTCCCATCTTAATCGAAGAAAACCAGTGTCTGATTTTATAGATATAAACTCTTTTCCAATCTCTTTAACAATACCTGATACTACTTTTCTTTGATTAGAAAACTTAAAAACAAAAGTTGCAGGGAATACATTCGTATAAAGTTGACGAACAAATAGAACTTTCTCTTCCAATGTTAGGGAAATGGAGATATCTTCTTTATTTTTTTCTGCCCAAAGAGAACTGGAATGTTCTGATAAAAAGAAGCCCATCCACTTAGCCATGCCACGGTCCTGATATACTCGGGCAGACTCAAAAGGTAAATAAGAACGATTCATCATTTTAGTCCATCTAATCCTCCAGCTGAATGACCACCAATGAGTTTACTTCTTGCAATTGTTCTAGAAGCTTGATCTAAGGCATTTCCTTTCAAAAGTGAAGTAAAACCAAATTCTGTTCGAATAGCATCGATTGCGGACTGGAGCCTTTCTTCTTTTTCTATTTTTTCAATATCATCAAATAATGAAATCAATCCAAAGGATTCATCCACTAAACTGGAATAATTCACTGCCACATTCCTGATAGCCCCGGAAGTATATTTAGTGTGAAATAACTTTAAAACATAGTTTGTCAGCAGTGCTGTTTGATTGGTCGGTTCAATCTTCATTTGAGTATGAATAGACCGCTTCTGTTCCACTTTAGAATACCCCAAGTGTATAGAAACTACTGTTGCTTTTTTACCTGCTCTTCTCAATCTAACCGCAACTTGTTCTGCCATTTCACGAAGTATAATTTCAATATCTCTTTGCTTTATATAATCTCTAGGTAAAACTTGCGAGTTCCCTATTCCTTTTGATTTTGGCTTATAAGGTTTATGAACATTGCTTTCATCAATCCCATTGGCATGAAACCATAACTCTAGTCCCATAATCCCAAGCTCTTTTTTAATCAAGTCAGGATTAGCCTTTGCCAATTCTTTAATCGAAAAGATGCCTAAACCATGTAATCTCTTCTCCATCCGATTTCCAATTCCCCAGAAATCTGTCATTTTAGAAATAGTCCATACTTTCTTTTCGACATCCTCATAGGACCAATTGGCTCTCATTGTCGGAGTTTTTTTAGCTTCATTATCTAGTGCTAACTTAGCTAATAAGGGATTGGAATTAGACATGCCTACAGTTGAATAGATTCCTGTTTTTCTCCAAATCTTTTTTTGAATAGCAGCCGAAATAATATCTAATTTATCTTTCCTACTAATTCTTCTATCTGGCACAAAATAATTTAATGAACTGGTTAAATCAATAAATCCTTCATCAATTGAGTAGGGATAAATATCGTCTGGTGCCGCAAAATCTTGAAAGATTTTTTGAATCTCCATATTGACTGCAATATAAGTATCCATTCTCGGAGGAACAATCACTGTTGATTTTGCCCATTCTTCTATATAACGAACATAATCTATCGTTGTCGGTAAGCCTTGTTTTCTAGCATTATAGTAAGAAAATTTTCGAGTCTTTACATCAAATGGTAAATCATAGGAACGTCCAACATTTGATTTCCCAAATACCTTTTTAAACATAGGAGAGGAAGCAAGGATTAAACCAGCAGAATTATCTGCACGACTCATAACACAAAGTGAAGTCTTAAGTGGATGCAGGCCTCTATCTACACATTCTACACTTGCGTAAAAAGATTTCATATCAATAAAGGCAATGTCACTTTTAGGTTCGAGACTATAATCAAACCAACTCATACTTAGTCCTCTAAAGGAATAAAGTTCCCAACGATTTTCCCTATAATGCGAGGATTCTCATCATAAGGTGCAAACTTATCTGAATAGTTCCGATTGAGTGAAACTAAACGAAGTCCATTTTCTTCACGATATACTTTCTTAATATAGGTTTGACCATCCCAATCTATCGCATAAATAGCTCCATCATAATCAAATCCTGTTTGCTTAATAAGGGCTACAGAACCATTTTCATATGTCGGTTCCATTGAATTACCAAACACCCATGATGCAAAGTCATAATCAAATTGATGATTGAAGTAAACTGTATCGTAATTACCATCATCAAAATAAGCTGTTCCTGTACCAGCTGATAATTTTTCATAGACCTTATAAGCAAATCGTTCAGAAACTTCTACAACTTTAGAGTTTTGATTGTTCAATAAGTCTTTTGCATAATGAAGTGTCGCTTTTTGATTCTTTTCAGTTAGCTTGAGATAAGTTTCTACTATTTCATACTCTGATTCAAAATATCGAGGGTCTACATTAAAAATCTCACTCAATTTGCTTAGATTATTTTGATTCGGTTTTGTTTTACCTGATTCCCAATTAAAGTACGAAGCTCTACTAATTCCCAAACTGGATGCAAGTTGAGATTGAGATAAGCCCTGACTCTCTCTTTTTTCTTTTAATTTAGTAGGTGAAAACATCTTTTCTCCTTTGTAAGTTTATTAACTAACAAAAGAATACCATAGCTTCTTGAAAAAATCAAGAGTTTAATAAACCCCAAAGATTTAAAATAATCATAAACTGCGCTAAATTTGTACTTATATTGTTAGGGAATCATGACTGAAGAATGCTAAAACTTTTGAAAAAATATGAAGAAGAAAATAGAGAGTATAAAAAAGGATCGTTATTTTTTAATTGACGATCCAATAGACTTTATTTTAAAAATCTAACTCTACAAACCATTTCGATTAGTTAAATCTTTCAATCTTTCTTCTCCAGATTTAAGCATCTCTTTCTCCACTTGATTCCATTCTCCAAATAGTAAATCATGAAGAACGGTTGCTGCTGAAGTTGTATTTTCTTTTGAATCATATACACAACTTCTATCTCGTTGATAAATTTGAATTCTTTCAAAGATAGCTAGTTCTTCCAATTGTCTTGTATTATCAACTAGATGATTTACAATGAAATCATGATGTTCTTTTGGAGTTGCGCGTGCTTGATTTGGATTAATAGCGTACAGTTCTTCGTATCGGATAAGAGTGCTCAAATAGGACAGCTTAGGCTTTGTCGCAATCAAGGCTAATTGCACTTCATATCCCTTGTTTTTCAAGAGTTGTGCTGTTTTCTTTGGAACCTCAATCGTTCGTAAAGTTCCCTCAATCAAAAGATTGTATCTCAAATGACTCAATTCTGTTACTAAAGACTCTACCATTTTGCCTGCAAAATCTTTGGTGTATTCTACACTATCTTTGCCATATTCTTGCTGCAGTTCTAAATAGCGTGGATGCTGAGAACGAAAACTATCGCCATCTATGATAACAATATTTCCTTGAAATTCTTTCTGTTTAATTCGATGAATTGTAGTCTTACCAGCACCACTTTGCCCTCCAAGCAAAATCGCTATAGGTTGCTTACTGGACTTTTTTCCTCTTGTCAGTGAGCGAACGTTCCGAGCTAAAGCATGTTTGAATGCACTGTCAGTATAATCTTGGATTCCCATTAGGCTACCACCCGATGATTCACCATGTCTAACATCCGCTCAATACCGTCCAAATAGCCACTATATCTCTCTATTTCATCAAAATTTTCTACTAAATAGATATTCGTATGAATCAAGTCAGATAGATCATCACTCATTAAAATCCAAGGATTAGATTCATCATCAATGCTAATTCCCTGACTATCTTGATAGCAATAGAGTCGAGAAAGTAGATTAGCACCTCTTTCTTTCACAATTTCAATTTTTAAAGTCAATTCATAATCTTCAACAGGATTGAGCATTTTGTCTTCTCCTACGATATCGACATAAGATACATTAAACTTCTGACAAATGATATCTATTAGTTCCGTAGAGACTGAACTAGTTCCATTTTCATAACGACTCAAGCTATTTCGAGAAATTCCAATAATTCGGGCAAATTCTGGTTGTGTTAAGTCATGCGTTTTACGTAAGGACTTTATGTTCTTTCCAATCATGGCAAACTCCTTTATTTTTATAAATCCATTATAGCATAAAAAAGTATAACGCACCAATTTTGGTGCGTTATTGACTATTTTTCCTAAATCTCTCTAAATTCTTCTCCAATTGTTCCTTATGAAGTTGGTTCTTAGCTTTCTTTAATGTGTCGTCCAAAGTTTCTTCTCTGTAAGTTGCTTCTGTTTTTAGTTGTTGTGATTCTTGATTTGGAGTGAAAATGATATCTAGCAGTCGGTCTATTTTTTCAAGATCTTGGACAGACATATCAGATAGTCTATGAATCAGCTTTTTAAATACATCACTATTGTCGTGATTTTTCTTAAAAAATGTTGTAAACATCTATAACCTCTCAAAAAAAGCAGCCTATCAGGACTGCTTAGTGTAATTCGGAAATCGCATCATAAATGGACTGCAATTTCTTATTGTCTTTATTCTTTGTGTCGATCAACGTATGTAGCTTTTCAATTTTCTTTTGACTACTTTGAATATCGCTATTGTTATCCGCAATAAGTCTTTTAAGATGTTGCTGATAACTTGTAGTGATATCTGTCTCTTTTCCTGTTCTAACCTCTGTAACTTTGGGTTTAGAACTAGGATTCGATGCCGTCACAGGTTCTTGTTTTCGCTTTTGAAAAGCTGCTTCATAATTTACATCATTACCTCCTTGATGATTTCCAAATAAGGCCGCAATTTTATCTGGATCTTCTTGATTTTCTGATTTACTTTCTAATGGTTGATTAAAATTCCAATCTTTTGTCATTCACTCATTTCATCCTTTCTAAATTCAGAATCATCGAATTGTCTTTCTTTACCAAAGGCATGGTCAAGAGCTTCTTCAAAACTCATGTGACTAATACTTTGACGCCTTTTGAACGTCGCAAACATCGCTGTCTCCAGTTGTTCTTTGTAAGCAGCTAGTTTTTCTGACTCTCTTGCTACCTTACTTTCTTGCCTAGTGACCTTTTCTTCTAAGCGTTCAATAATGGTCATATACTATCCTCCTTCATTCTAATATTAGCTAAAACATCTTGATTTTGTTATCACAATTCTAAACATTGAGAGGTTTGTCTTACTGGTTGATTCCTCAATGTCTCTTTTGCAGTCTCGATCATCAATTGTAAATCTGATTTCTTTTCTCGAAGAGTATCGTTCCAGTCTCTTTTTTCTTTCCCAGATTCATTATCAGGTAAATCCAGTAAGACAGGAAATCCTGATTGAGATAACTTATCAGAAAAATCTTTACCTGCATCATCACAATCTACTGCCAGTGTCAATAAGTCAGGATGATTATCAAAATAGCTGGTGGTATCACGAATTGTATTGATTAAAGGCAGTAACTTTGAAGGTATTACTGTATCTAAAAATTCCAATTTCTGATTTTCTTCAGCTATCAGTCGTAAAGTTTGATAAGCAACAACAGACCTTTTTAATCCCTCCATAGATACCAAACGAACATCAGTTAGACTTTGTTGATGAAGTTCGTAATAGCTCATCAAGTCGATGAACGATTCACAAAATACCAGCTTATTTGGTTTACCAATGTCAAAGGATATTCCAACATGTCCATGGCTTCCTTTTAGAATCGTTTTTAACCTCTCTCTTCGAATAGAATGATTCTTATAAATTCCTTGTAGGCTTGCTGACTGCAGTTTGTGACGATGATCAAAACTTTTAAAAACAATAACAGGTTCAACTGTTTCATTTGTTTTCCAGCTGGCTTGTGTTATTAAACCTTGTTGAATCATCCTTTGTACGATTTCTTCTGAAATTCCTCTACATTCTGTTAAGTAATATCTGGCCAGACTACAGTTAGAATCTTCTATTCTCTTTAAAGGATAATAAAATGGTCTCTCTCTTTTTTCTTGAACAGCTTCTTTTTGAAAAAGTTCTTCAGAAAGAAAGGCTAGAGCTTCTTTAAAGGAAATTCCCTTAACAAGTCGAACAAAATCAATGACATCACCTTGAATATCTCTTGAAAACCATTTAAAAGTATTGGTAGTTGAAAAAATCCGAAATGAATCGTGTTCAGGATGTTCATAGACACTGCTCGAAACTTGTTTAAAGGAGATACCTAAACGACTTGCTACATCAAGAATTGAAATTTTCTTACATTCTTCTATTTCCATGCAATATCATCATTTTGTCGTAGTATTTGGCAATAATGGAACAGATGAGGATTCTTCTAAAGTTTTGGGAATTGCCTTATCTAAATCATCTAACCCAGATTTCCAAACCTGTACTTGGTTGACCAATAACTTACCAGGTAGTTTAGAATAGGACAATTTAACAGTTCTGGTTTCTGTTTGATTTGTCTTTGATTGGTTGGCATTCTTTAAATCAGATACATAGGTTACATTATAAGAGACCATGGCAATGGCTTGATTCGTAGTCTGATTGACAAAGATATCAGCTTTTTCAAAATGATAATCCAAAATATAGTCCTTATATACTTGGTTCATGGCATCATTTTGACTTGACAATTCTTGAGAAAAAGCAGATTCAGTCATATAGGGCTGAATGCGTGTATTATTTTCTCCAAGCTTTTCTTTCGTATAATACTGTGTCAAAAATTCTTTTACAGTATCTGATGACAAAATGCTTGCTTTATCTTCTGCTTGTTTGTCCTCTACAAGTTTAGCTGCAGCCAATTCGATTTCTTTGCGACTTTGTTTAGCAGTAGAATGTTGACCAGCAGTATATCCCATCATGAGAATAAAGCTAGTTGCGGCTACTGCTCCAACACTAATTAAGGCTTTAGTTTTGACTTTATTTAACATCTTAGACCTTCTTTCTATAAAAACTAGGTCAAGAATAACAAAAAGAACTTGTAAGTTTTATCACATAATGAGTTAAACATATCTATCAAAATTTTAACACCATTATCCTTTCATACACATTATATATTCGTAAAACAATAGTTTAACTCCCTCTTCCTTTCTACACTATCTAGCGTTAGTCTAACTCTAGACTAGATGGTTAAAACACCTCAATAAACAATATTCTCATTATACTTACAAAGTGTATAAGACAAAATAGTCCTCAGTTATAAAAAAGCTAGAGCTTTCCAGTTGGCGGAACTCTAGCTTTTATGTGATTGAGAACTATTTTGTTTCAAGCTATTTATTTTGTTGGTTTTTTATCGATTAGTATATTACATAATTGATGAGCAAGTATTCGCATTTAATTACAGTTATATCCAAATTCACGAGTTTGAAGAGCAATTTTCCACCAAGATTCGCGACTGATTACTGTATTTCCAATTTCTTTATTGTCGCTTGGAAGAACTTCTAGAAGCATATAAGTGAAGTAATCTTCAAAATAACTTGCACCCTCTTTTTCAAAGAGTTCTTTCAAGGCCTTATTTCCACCATGGTAGGTTTCAACATACTCTGTCCAACGCCCCCAAAGCTTCTGTTTCCCGTAAGCAGAACCTACATATTGCTTTCCTGTCTTTGTATCTGTTTGAAGGTAAATAGCATTCAAATGAGACAAAGCTGTTTTCCATGTAGGGTTTTGATTTTTAATAATGCTTTTCAACTCTTGATAAGTTAGGCGAACGTTTCGATAATCTTGAAATTCAACACTTGAGATTTCACGCTCTAAAATAGAGTGCAGCGTAAATCCTTGAGCTGTAACAGACTCCAAACCAATTCGTACATGTTGTGAACCGTCAGGACGCTCAAATTTAACAATTAAACGGCCTTTCAACTTACTGTGCTCAGGAGCTAAATTCAACTTGTAATAAGTCGTTACACGGTCTTCATACGTTTGTTGGTAAGTGCCGCTTTGAGAGTAAGCCCCTACAAAGAGCCACAATTTATTAGCTTCGTCATATGGGATTAGGTGAATGGTATAAGGGCGGTCCATTACATAGTTAAAATGAGGTTTATTAGTCTTACGCAAAGTGTCATAGAGATACCCCATTTGTTCCAATAATTTTGGTTGGTCATTAATATAAAGGCTTTTCGTATCAATTCCAAATTGATCGATTTTATTCAATTTTACGTAAAAATCTTCTGGGTTTTGAATGTTTAAGATTTCTTGCAATACTACTGTTTCCATTTTAAATTCCTTTCAATTTGTAGTGAACTACTTACTTTCTAAATCTTGCGATTAAAATAGCATCTTTTTTCAACAATCCCCCAGTTACATATCGTTAATTAAAACTTTCCACAATATTACGAAAGGCTTGTTGGATTTTGATTTCTATATTTTAGCTCCTCTCAATACCTCGCTTTCACTTTGCAATGAAAAAATTGATTTTATATTTATAAAAAACCAATCTGATCATAAAAACAGGGTAAGCTATGATTATATTCACATTTTATAATTCCTTTGCCTCTTATAAATGTATTATATCAAAATTTATTAACTTTAAATAAAAGATTATCATTTACCAATCGATAACGTCTTCATAATCATCTCATCATCCCAATTAGAAATATCAATATTTACATTTTTATCTTTACATACAGATTTTATTAACTTTAAAAAATTCTTATCATTTGTTACTGAAAGCAAATTATCATAACAGTTAATTACTTCTACATTATCAGAAAAAATAATGGGTATTTTTCCGAGTGATCTATTTAATTCATTCCCATCACCCAAATAGCTTTCTTTCAACATATATCTATTAGCAAAGAGTTCTATCACAAAATCTCTTTTCATTTTTTTAACTAAGGTTTTTCTTTGATAATATTCTGAAATGAACACTCCAATAATCCCTGACGTAATTATGGAAGTGATGACAGTATTAATAAAATCCGTGTTAACAATAATATCCATTTTCAAATCCCTTTCTTTATTTAACAAATAGCGTTAATTCACTGTTTTTCTAACAGGTTATCCTGAAAAAAATCAAAGTTATATAAAATACACAAAAGAACATTAAACAACTTGAGAAAATCTTTTTCAAAGAGAGGTTCTTCCCATCGTCCATGACTAATCATGTGCCTATTAGGTTCTTCTAATGTAAATTTGTTAGTATCATCAAAAAATCTGAATAACCAATGAAATAGACTGATATCAGAAAACGTTTTATTAACAATTTGACTATTTAATAAGTTGACAGATTTGTATCCCACAGGTATTCTTTTTTTATTTGAAAATGGTTCTGAAAATCTGTTTAATGCACCATCAATAGCTATAGTAGCAAGCGTATAAGCAGCGTAATAATTTTGGCTTCTATAACTTTCGATCATAGAATCTATCAAGGGTTCTGAGTAATACGTTGAGTCTTTTAACTCCTGTATAAGCTCCTTATCTTCAAGTTCTTCTTTTAATAGAGTTTGCCACTCCTTTATCAATTCTTCAAAATCTATAGTACAGATTGTTCTATAGTCATCACTATAGCTATGGTAGATTACCCAACCTTCTTCAGCAAGTTTTTCAATATTTAAAGTGATTGCTTCTGCTTCTGTTTCAGAATAAGGTTCATGGTATTCCTTTAAAAATTCTTTTAAACTTTCAGTAAAATTAAGAGCAGATTTATCAAAAATATTGTGAATAGGCTCAAGTATTCGTCCGATATTATCTATTTGAGTTTTTAAAAGAATTGAACTAACTGCTGCTTCTGTATCAGATAGAATTTTAAGATATGCTTGGTTATTTAAAATAGACGTGGCTGAGTTTATTTCTGTTAGAAAAGGTTTAGTGGTTTCAGCTATTTGCTTAGAATAATTAAAACTTGCTAACGCAGTCTCAGCAGCTTTATTTGCTTGTAGCATACTATTTTGAACCTCAATCAACCTTGAATGATTAAGTGTCTCATAAAAAACTCTAAGGGCTTCTGTAAGCTTTTTGTTTTGAACTGGGACTTTGTCAATTGTCAATTTATTTTTTTGAACTTCGCTATGATTGTTTTCCATAAGGCTATTTCTTTCTATATGTCATGTTTTAATTATACCACTAAGTATTCAACATTCACGAGTTTTGTAATAATTAGAAAAGAAATATTTTCATTAAAAATGTACAATTGAACGTATTAATACTTTATACCAAAATGTACTTTATAAATGATACTTATTGAACGCTTCTAAATCAAAAAATGTACTTTATCTTGCCTTAAAATAAAGTACATTTCAATTATAAAGTACATTTTTTAGAGAGTGTACATTACGTCTTAAACCCAGTCGTATCAAGGGTTTATCCACTGTCTAGGGAAAAGTACAAAAATTTTTAGTTTTAGCCTTAAGTTTACCGCTCTTCATATGGTTTTCTTATATCGGCATCAAAGCGGCATCTGTAAATGGTTTATCGGGCAATTCTATTTTACCAAGACTATCGCAACCATGTTAAATAGCAATGGGTTTGCCGTTGCTTTTTCTGTTGATAAGGGAATATTATTCCAGACTATTTTTTATATTTTAGTTAATCTGAGCTAGTAGTGATTGGATAACCCGCCCCACATGATATCCTCACCAACAATTCTTTATATCTAGTAACTTTTGGATATAGGATATTCTCCCAAAATTTGCTTTTGATCTAGACCTATATTTTACAAGAGGATAAAGCGTTGGCAGTCTTAATAATCCTCAGAGGTTTATAGTAGATAACTAATACTGTACCAAGCATAAAAATAATAGATAGGAAGATACCGAAAATGAAGAACTCACCAAAAATCGCGTTGATTTGCTAAAACGTTATTATCCCTCTTCCACTTATACCCTACCCAGCCTGCCAAGACAAGCAAAGCAAGGTTAAAGATGATAAAGAAAGTCGTAAAACCAAATAATCCATTCTGTGCCAAATCTTCCGTATAAAGTTCAGTCTCTGTAATCTGAAGAGCGATTTCCAGTTGACTAGTGAGTTCTCATTTAGAAAAACTGTAATCCCCTGTCACTTCCTTTAGCTCCTTGTAGGCTTGGTATTCTTCAGGTGTTTGAAATCCCTGTACTAAGGCTTCTTCTAATTGATAATTAGACCTTCTTTCTATAAAAACTAGGTCAAGCATACCAGATAAATCTTGGAGCTTTTATCACAAGAAAAAGACTCCGAAGAGTCTTCGCATTACTTATGCAATTCTTTATTACTCAATGTATGAAAAATCCCCCACAGAAGAATATTTACAATGATAAACAGCAATATTTCCACTAAATTAAAGTCTATCAAATTCCGTGACCGCATTGCCACCATAGCTTGGGAATAGGGATAGATTAAAGATAATTTATCTGATACAAAAATCATCATAAATCCTACGAAAGTACCAATAGCACCAATTCCCACAGATTTACTGAAAACACGAGTTTTAGCTGTCACAAAAAACTGTACTGCCATCATACTAATTGTTCCAAAAATTCCCAATAAATCCCACTTGAGGTAGGTGAACAAATTAGAAATTTCTAAATGAGCTAGGTGAGCACTTACATAAAAAATACCAAACAAGAACAACTGTAAAACAGCAATAAACAAGATAATTACTATTTCTTTTGCCAACAATAATTTCCCAAGACTAACATTATTAGCTCTGAGAAATTCAATATTTTTTCTATCAAACTCTTTTCCTAACATCATGGCTACATAAAGGCTGACCAAAATCGGAAAGAAAAGCTGGCTATAATAGAAGGTCAATTGTCCCCATAAAACAGGCACTTTTTCACTTTCTTCAACCATAGAATAAGCTGCACCAAAGTAAATCCCAAGACCAATCAGGCTACAAAAAGCTAAGAAGCAAATACCAATCATCAACATGGAAAATTTTTTAGTTTTCCGCCATTCTACTGATAGATAAGACATCATAGCTTGCCTCCTTTCTTTTCAACCAAATAGAGAGATAAGAAGAGATAGATTAGGTCTATTGGCAAATATGTAAATAGTTTAAATCCTAGGTTTGTCGCAAAAACATAACTCACTTGACTGGCGACTTGCTGGTAATCCACCAGAGACAGATATCCTATACCACCAAAAGGGAAAATCAGCTGTAGAAAAGCTGGTGCATGACCAAATCCAACTCCAAGAAATCCTCCGAAAACCCCTAATGCCAGTATCAATGCCTGCTTCTTCATTAAAAACTGCAAAGTCAAAAACAGACAGGTTAAGACAAAAGAGGCTAGCAAGAAAATGACGATTTGCCAGAGGATTAGGCTAACAGGCATTTCTAGACCTGATAAGATTGCAATCAACTGGGCTACTACTCCCTCCAAAAAAGCGAGAAAGGTCAAAATGAACATAGTCAGGCCAAGCTTACTCAGAAAGATATGCCGTACATTTTCACCATTTGCCAAAAGCAGTTTGAAAGTGTTGCCCTCCTTCTCGTTTTTGACAATCCGCGATACAAAGAGAGAAATCACAATAGGGAGAATCAAGCCATTTACTTCTTTTATCATATAGAAAATTAGGCTAATCTGGTGCATGTCGGGATTACTTAGGTAGCGTGTAGCGGCTGCAACTGCCCAAGCAAATCCGACTCCCATAACTAGTATGCTAATGAGGAAGGATTTGGTTCGTTTTGCCTTGAGCAATTCAATAGACAAATTATTCAACATAAGACTCACTCCTTGGTTAAGTTGAGGAAGATAGATTCCAAGGTTTCTTGTTCTTGCTTCACTTCATAAATTGGAACTTTCTCGACTATTAAATCTCGTAACAAACTAGAAATCTGCTGATCGGCAAGGTTAGTCAGCTTGAGTTTATCCTCTTGTATCTCCAACATCTTGCACGGATAACCAAATAACACTTGGCTAATGACTTCACGTCGACCTCTAAAATCCCCACGCACTTCCAGCCATTTATTGGACTGAATTTTACGAATTTCTCCCTCGTAAACCAGTTGACCATGATTGATAATCCCCACACGGTCAGCTATATGCTCTACTTCAGAAAGGATATGGGTAGAGATGAAGACAGTAATGCCCTGTTCTTTTGCCAACTTGATAATCAGTTCCCGAATTTCATGAATCCCTGCTGGGTCTAGCCCATTTGTTGGCTCATCCAGTATTAACAAACGCGGTTTCTTGACTAAGGCAAAGGCTAAAGCCAAGCGCTGTTTCATACCCAAAGAATAATCTTTAACCAATTTTTTCTTGTTTTTAGGTTGATCTAACCCCACAATTTTCAATGTTTCCTGAATATTTTTCTGATCAAATCCAAGGATTTTTTGGAAGACCAAGAGATTTTCATAGCCTGTCAAATTAGGATAATAAGACGGTTCTTCAATCATAGAGCCAATTTGATTAAGATACTGCTTGTCCGTACCTATAGATTGACCGAACACTTCAATCTCCCCAGCTGTACGAGAAATCAAAGACAAAATCATCTTCATTGTGGTTGTTTTACCAGCTCCATTTGGACCTAGAAAACCATAAATCTCACCTTGTTGAACTGATAAGGAACTAAGGTTAACTACCTGAGTGTCCTTAAATGCCTTTTGTAAGTTTTTTATCTGTAAAACATTACTAATCATTATGAACTTCCTCCTTTAAACCAAATAATTTTCTATAATTTTGATTTCTATAAATCAAATTATCATGAGTATCTTTGATAACATCTCTACTACTCTTATCAACAAAAATGATAGAATCAACATAATTCACAATATCTAATTGGTGACTCACTATTACCATTGTTTTGTCTGAATAAAATGAATTATTCCACTACCAGCACCAAGAACGTTATCAAGTTCTTCAAGAGTTCATTCTTGAAGAAAATTCATTACTTCAATTTCATCGAGATTCATTTGTTGTTTAGCCATTTGGAAATACCTCACTGATTAAAATTTATTTGAGAAGTATCTCTATCTAGGTTATGTCTTTATTATAGACATGCTAGATTAATTTTAAACTAAGCTAACCTTAATTTTACATTAAGATTAAAGTATCTTGCTTTTTTCATTCTTTTAAATGGTATAATATAGATAAGCGAGGTAAGATTATGAATTTCGAACAACAACTCCTGAATAAGCACATCCTTATCATTGATGACGATAAAATTTTAAACTCTTCCATAAGAGATATTCTCACTGCCTACGGATTTTCCAATCTAACATCAGCCTATGATATAGAATCTAGTTTGGACATGATTGAAACAGAACAGTTCGATCTTTTCCTTTTGGACATTATGCTCCCCGATGGTGATGGCTACACATTAGCAAAACATATCCGAAAAAAAGGCGATACTCCTATCCTCTTTCTGACTGCCAAAAATAATCCTGAAGATGAGGTAGCTGGTTTCAATGCTGGTGGTGATGATTATGTCGTAAAACCCTTCATTCCAAAAAATCTTATCTATCGTATTATGGCTCTGCTCAGGAGAAGCTATAAATCAGAACAGGAAGCAATACAAATTGGACAGACTTTGGTGAGTTTTCGGAATGCAACAGTACAAAAAAATGGAGCAGAAATTTCTATTACACCAATTGAAATTAAGATTTTGAAAAAACTTTATGATAATAAAAATTACATCGTTTCAACTGAATCTCTCTGTGATACGATTTGGGGAGTGGATAGCTTTGGTTATGAAAACTCTTTGACTGTACATATTCGGAAAATTCGAGAAAAAATAGAAGAAAATCCTTCAAAACCTCAATATTTAAAGACAGCTAAAGGGCTGGGATATAAATTGTTATCATGATTATGAACCAAACCAAAATTTTAAGGTATTCACTAAAGAAATTTATCTTTTTTTCCATCATTATCTTTATTACCAATATCATTCTAATTGCCAGTTTTGTTTTCTACATTAGGGAAAAGCAAACTGCTACTGAGACTGTGAAAATAATTTCTGAACACATTACCATCACAAAAAATAACGTCCACATACCTAAAAATGATATCTCAAGTCTAAGAGAACAAAAGTTATGGCTCATGGTATTGGATAAGCAGACTGGAAAACAAGTGTACGAACAGTATAAACCTACAGAAATTCCTTCACAATTTGACTATGGGGACATTTTACAGTTTTCTCGCTATTATCTTTCAGATTATCCTGTTTTTAGTCAGATAAAAGATGGCTACATCATTGTTGTTGGTTTTCCAAAAGATAAAATTGCTCGTTATAGTTATAATTACTTAGATATAGATAGTATTCGCCTGATTCCACTAGTAGCATTTGGAGTATTGCTTTTCAACTGTCTTTATTTCGCTTTTCTTTACTACTATGGTGTGACGCATATCAATCGTAAAATTGCGCCTCTTGTAACTGCTATTCAGAATCTCCCAGATGGTTTGAAAAATCCAATAAATTCTATATCAGAACTAGAATATCTTACAACTGCAATTAATCAAACCGATACTCTACTCAAAGAGAATGAAGTCTTTAAAGAGCAATGGATTTCAGGAATTGCACACGATATCAAAACACCTCTTTCTGTCATCATTTCTAACGCTTCCTTGTTAAATGATTCTGAACTAGATACACAGTCTAAAAAACATATTCGCCCAATATTGACAGAATCCTATTACATCCAAAATATTTTAAATGACTTAAATATAGTAGCTCGCCTTTCATCCGGTCATCTTCAATTAAATCAGACTGAAACAAAAATTATCCCCTTCTTCAAAGACATTCTCATCCATATTTTAAATCAAGAAATCTGGAATGATTTTGAATTTGAATTTGATTACGATTATTCACTTGTTAATCAATCTATCATGATTGAGCAGTTTTTAATCACAAGAGTTATCCATAATATCATCTACAACTCTGTTTTGCATAACGAAAAAGGTTGCACAATAAGAATCCACTTATTCAAAAAAGATACAAATGTAATTGTCGAAATCAAAGATAATGGACAGGGAGCTTCACCAAAAAAAATTGCTGAACTTAATGAATTATCTTTTAAAAACATTGATATTTCTAAAATTAGAACGACTGGAATTGGGCTAAAAATTTCAAAACAAATTGTTGATTTGCATCAGGGCTCTATTTCGTTTGCTAGTGTCCAAAATGAATTCTTTGAAAGTATCATTTCACTTCCGATTTTCAACATTACCAATTAGATAAAAAAATGGAGAAGAACCATTAGAGTTTTCTCCATTTTATTTATCTTATCTTCCACTTATACCCTGCCCAGCCTGCCAAGACAAGCAAAGCAAGATTAAAGATGATAAAGAAAGTCGTAAAACCAAGTAATCCATTCTGTGCCAAATCTTCCGTGTAAAGTTCAGTCTCTGTAAAGAACAGATAAATTCCATAGACTTCTACGAAAATAAGAAAACTGACAAAACCAATCAGGAAAAGTCCACTGGCAATAAGAAAGAGTCTCCATAAAAGAATGAGAATTCCTCCTACTGCTAAAAAAATTACTGGGATAAGGAGTAAATCATTCATGACTTTCTCCTTTCTAGTCAATCAATTGACGATAATGGGTGGCAAGAGAGGAATCAAACTCTTCTAATCTTTGAACTAAGTCCAAATACTCCTCTTTTTCATGTTCTTCAAAGTCCACACCTCGATGATTCTGAAGCGCGATTTCCAATTGACTAGTGAGTTCTCGTTTAGAAAAACTGTAATCCCCAGTAACTTCCTCATAATGTTCCTTTAGCTCCTTGTAGGCTTGGTATTCTTCGGGCGTTTGAAATCCCTGTACCAAGGCCTCTTCTAATTGATAATAGGTATCTTCCATCATAATCGTTACCTCGTTTCTTTCTATCTTTATTCTACCGCGCTTTTCTTTTCTTGTCCGCTATTTATATCTATTTTTTAATCCAATTCAAAAGAAAGTTGTTCTTGCTTTTCTTTTCCTTTTTCGTGGAATTGTCTTAAGGCCTGATCAATAATATTTAAATCCGTTTCTGTTTCAATCAATGGCGCGAGTACATCGTATTCGGCCTTTTTAGTTTGATAATCCTCTTCCTTTGGAAAGTTTTTCTCAATTTCAACTTTAGCAGTAGTCCATTTATCCATTAATTCATCCAATAAGTTCTGAGTTTTCACTTGGTCCTCTTTAATGTGATCAATCGTATGCTGAAGCCTTTGAATTGTCCCTAAAGGAGAATACAAATCTAAACTGACAGAATATTGATTTTCTCCTACAATCTTAACAGAGAAGGTTTCAGGAAGAGGTTGATTGGTTGGAAGACTAAGCATTTTAATGTCAAATCCTCGATAACTGGCTAGGTTACGAAATTCTTTGCTGTCAGCTTGATTATGACGGATAAGACGGTGTAGGGATTCCCCTGCTTCAGCTCGTTGCTCAAAAGCTTGCTTGCCAACTGTCATAGAAAATGCCTGGTCTTTCGACATTTCAGACTGTTGAATATCGCCTTCATACTTGCTTAATCGTTTCTCAAGAATGGGCATATTTTCTTCACAGTAGGAGATTGTGTGACGATAGTGATCCTTGCTACGTTGAAATGCGCGTCTTTGATTTTCTAATAGGGTTAGATCATTCTCCAATTCCATCTTGTATTTTAGATAAGGATTACCTGTTGCTAGTGCCTTAAAATCAGAAGCTGTCATGGTCTGCTCATCAATGTCTTCTGCAGCACGAATCGGCTCCTTAGAAGTCATAATCTGCTTAATATAACGAAGTTTATTCTCCTGAGTTGCCCATAGATAATTATCAAACGAACCTTTGGTAATATAGTGGTAAATATCCACTTCCTTGTTTTCATTTCCCTGTCGGATAATCCGTCCATTGCGTTGCTGAATGTCACTTGGTCTCCACGGTACATCCAGGTGATGAACTGCTTTCATCTTGCTCTGAACATTTAAACCTGTTCCTCCTTTTTCAGTTGAAGCAAGGAGAATCCGCACCTCTCCTGCATTGACCTTTCGAGACAAACTATTCTTCTTTTCATCACTATTGGCATCATGTACAAAGGCAATCTCCTTACTAGGGATTCCTCTATCAACTAATAAAGCCTTAATCTCAGAATATACATCAAAGCCATTATCCTTTTTCTTAGGTGTGCCAATATCTGAAAAGATCATCTGAGTAGCCTTATTTTCCATTCCTTCACGATAAATTCTCTCAACATTATCCACTACCTGAAGCAGTTTGTGATTGTCTGCTAGACTATAGCTAGAGTCCAATAAACGCATATCAATAGCTAGTTTCCGTGCCTCACCTGTTATCTTTAACATGTTATCCTGGCTTGGATCAACTGTTCCACTTTTAACCGCATCTGACCTCATAACTAATTCTTCTAAATAGAGTTTCTGGTTTTCAGTTAACTCACTCTCAATAGGGATAATATGAGCTTCTGGAACAGGTAAATCCAACATATCTTGTGTTTGAATGTCGGCTGTTTCTTTATAAATTTTCATCAACTCAGGTAGATTGACAAACTTTTTAAATCGTTTCTTAGGTTGGTACTTATCCCCTGTAGGAGCTAATTCCATAGAGTTTTGAATTTCTCCAAAAGCACCCACCCAAGAGTCAAAATAATCAACCTGATAGCGTTTTAAGATATCCGGTTGAATGTAGTTCATCATAGTATACAACTCACTAATAGAATTGGAAACGGGTGTTCCTGTCGCAAAGACAATATTTTTAAAATCATGTTCTTCTTGAATCTGTCGAACCTTCATTTCCATATCCACGTTCTTCTTAGACGTTGTATTGGTAATCCCTGCTATATTTCCAAGTCCAGTAATGGGACGAATATTTTTAAAGTGATGTGCTTCATCCACAAAGAGAAAATCAATTCCTAAGTTCTCAAAATCAATAAAGCTATCACGATTAAAGCGTTGCAGTTCTTCCAATTGTTTCTCTAAACCACTAATTGATTGTTCTGCTTCTTTAACGGTATACTTATTTTCAGAATGTGTTTTAATCTCTCGTAGTTCATTGAGTTTATCCTCGATATAATTCATCTGTCTTTCCTTACTGACAGGGATTTTTTCAAATTGAGAATCCCCAATGACAATGGCATCGTAATCTCCTGTAATAATACGTGACACAAATTGTTTTCTTCTCGCCTTCACAAAATCTTTCTTAGTGGTCACAAAAACCTTTTTAGTAGGGAAAAATTTCATGATTTCTTGGCCAAATTGAGCAGACAAACTAGAGGGCACTACGTACAAGGGCTTATGAACCATCCCCAACTCCTTTAATTTAAACCCAGCACCAAGCATGGTCAGGGTCTTTCCTGAACCTACCTCATGAGCTAATAATGCTCTTTTTTCTTCTACAATTCTTTGAATGGCATTCTCTTGGTGAGGACGAAGACTGATGTTTTGAGCCAAGCCATCAATAACTAAATGGCTACCGTCATACTCTCGACTAACCGTTCGATTATAAAGACGATTATAGCTTTCTTCAATGACTTGTTGGACTTCTGGATACCGTGAGACAAAGTCTTGAAAGAGTTCTTGTAAATGCTGCTCTTTTGCTCTTAGAACAGAGGTTTTTTCCAAATCTGTGATAGTCTTTTTCTTTTCTCCTTCCGTAACAGTCATAGTAATCGTCGGTTGGTTTGAATTTAGTAAATTCTCAAAAATCTTTCTTCCTGTATCATAACGTGACCCACTGACTCCAAGACTACTATCTTTGGCACTTGGATATCGATAAGCAAATGATGTCCTTAAATGAACCTGGCCATCGACAGGATTCACTTCAATGACTTGTTCAACATCAGGCGAAGACAATTCAAATTCACGATTGGTAAAACATTCAAAGGCAAATTTACCATAAACGGATTGAGGAATCCAACGTGACCCTATTTTAAACTCAATATCTGCCAGATGAATCCGTGGAGGGCGAACAGATTCTAACAAATCTAAAGCATGGTTCCAATCATATTCTTGATTGTTTTCCTCCACTAATAGTTGAACTACTTCTATCTTGTTGAGAATGTCTCCTGATAAAAACTGGTTCTTAGAAAGATATTTTCTTTCCCCTCTTAAATAGCTTTCTGGATCCATTAAAACCTGGTCACCTAACTCATCTAAAATAGCAGCTTGGCTATGTTCAGGGTAAATTGATACCATATAGTCTAAATCAACCCCTCTACCATCCGATAAACTGGAGTTTAAGGCATCTAGAGCCGTTGAAACTCTTGCAATCACTCTCTCTGGCCTAACCAATGCTTTCTCAAAGGCTAAAGATTTTTTATATTTTACTTTCTGGTCTTTAGAATCAATATACTCATCTTCTAAACTAGCTAGTAGGGAATACTTGTCGTCACTATCAAATAAGTTCCGATTGACTGAGGCATTCAAGTATCCAAATTGACTTACAAAACGGTCATAGTCACGATTGAGTTTACTAAGTAATACCTGAAAATCTGTTCGACTATAATCTGGATGACGTTGAATTTCAATTAAGGATTGATAGGTCTCTCTCAAATCAACCATACCCTTAATACGACTAATATCCTTATCCGATAAGGGACTTTCATAAAAGACAGTTTTTTTGAACAGTCCCTTATATTTCCCTCTTTTACTCGCTTCTTCTGACTTGTATACATCTAGTGCTTCCTCATCTGTCAAATGAAGTTGCACGAATCGGTCTATTTTATGTTCAGACAAAGAACTGTCCCAAGCTTTAAAATCTCCCTTCTCATCTACATAATAACCAATTTCGTCTACTTTTGAACTTTTCCGAATGCCATGCGTATCTCGGTAATAAATTTGATTTCCCTCATATCCAAAAGAATAGAGCGCTAAGTCCTCACGTATACGACTTGGGATAGAATTATCCACTTCTTCTTGGATAAAAACAGGTGCTTTCAAAGAATTGTCAATTGGTTTAGGTGCTTCTACATTCTCTAATGCTTTCATTATGTCAGTAGCTAATGTTTCTGATTCCCCCTTAACATTGAGGGTTCCTCCATTAAAATTACGTACCTCATATTGACCCAAAACTTGTGTGTTGTATTTCCCATCAAAATAAGGATTGATCCAGACACGCTTATCCTCCTCAAAGGGAATAGAACCACTAAAAACAAGTTCCTCTTCATTAAGATTCTTTGCTTGATCCTTTTGAAAGAAGAGGAGGTCTGTGGTCACTCGAGTACCTGCAATCCTTTTGAAAGCCGTATCCGGCAAACGAACTCCCCCTAAAAAATGAGTATTGGTTTTAATCTCTTGTAAGACATTATCTGTCCGCTTATCCATTGTCCCGATAGATGAGATAATCGAAACTTGTCCTCCGTCTCTTACTAAATCAAGTGAGTGTTTGACAAAGTAATCATGAATCATATAAGGTTTATCATAGCTTTTATCGGCAATCCGAAAATTTCCAAATGGTACATTCGTTAAGACTAAATCAAAACTATTATTTTGATAGGGAACTTCTTCAAATCCTCGCACTTCAATATGGGTATTGGGGTGGAGTTGTTTTGCGATTGCGCCTGTCACACTGTCTAACTCAACCCCGTAGAGTTCTGATTTATCTCGTATACTTCTAGGCATAGCTGCAAAGAAGTTCCCAGTTCCCATAGAAGGATCTAATATCCTTCCTCCCTCAAAACCATCATCCAGTAATTTTTGCCAAATCTGGCGAATAATCATTGGGTCTGTATAATAGGCTGTGAGAGAACTTTGTTTCATAGTGGAGTACTCTGATTTACTTACTAAACTCTTAAGAGTTAAACGTTCTGTTTCATACTTTGGATTGAGTTCATCGAAAAATTCATTGGCAAGACCGCCCCAGCCGACATACTTGGCTAGTAGCTCTTGTTCTTCTGGATTCGCTTGTCGTCCCTCTTTTTCTAATCTTTTAACAAGTTCAATTGCGGCGATATTCGTTTCAATTTTTTCTCGATTTGTCTTAGGATAAAAGTCCTCTAAATCATCTGGAAAATCAAAATCTTGAACAGGGACATCCATCTCTTCTATACCTGAAATTAAAGGTTTTGTTTCCTTTTCATTATCCTCTTCCAGATAGGAAAACAAATCTATTTCCTGGCTTTCACTTGGTGATTCAATCTCAATATCTGAATCTTCTTTTTCAAGTTCTACATGAGACAATACTTGTTCAATCTCTTCCAAACTGTTCAAATATAAAATAGGATTCTCTTCAAATAACTGGTTGGAATCATTGAATAGCTCTAGGCGAACTAAGTCATTTAACTGGGCATTTTCAATCGAAACCAACTGAAATACTTGTCCTTTATAACTTACTTGTGAACCAATTGGATATTCCCTCAAAGCTTCTTCTAAAATTTTATCGACTTTAGATAGGGAATGAACTTCCACATTTTCTTCTACTTGGTCAATATTATCTAAAGGTAAGACCGCTTCCGTTACTTGCTTAGACTTTTCTCTTATAGCCTTTACTTCATCAAAATGAGTAATAATCTTCAGTTTTTGTGTCAGTGGGAGTTGTGTGTAGTTTTCTTCATGATGGACAAGATCCGTCACGGTATCTAAAGTAGCCATCAATTCTGAACCCAAATAAGCTAGTACATCTCCCTCTTTTTCTTCAAAACGAATCTCAAGAACTTCTTTTTTAAGCTCTTTTGAGTCAACCATTAGAAAAAATTCCTCTATATCTCTACTAACACGGTCAGATAGATTATTCGCAACCCGATAGACATTGACTAAATTGACATCCTGGTTCTGATGGCATACAAGCTCACTTAATGGTTCTAACTTCTCTTTTTCTGATTGGATGTAAAATCGAGTGGAAAGGTTATAGATTGCGACTTCTAGCACCAAGTTTTTCTCAAAATTACTTAATTGAGATAATTTACCTAGACCTGCTTGCCCAAAACTTCTTGTGTAACTTTCTAAATCTTGGTCATTATTTTCAGAACTAGCCTCTAGGAAAGAAACAATATCTTGATCAAAAGAATATACGTGAGGAATCTCTTCTATCTTGCTCTCTTCAGTCAAAAAATTCTCTACCAAATCCTGCCATTTCTCATCAAAATGTTGCGCTTGATAACGAAGAAATAGGTCCATTTTCTCCCTATCTTTTGGAATTGTTCCACGAAACATAGCCAATAATTGCATTACTTCCATACTCGCTCCTTTCATCTATACGAAAATAGGAGAATCACATGATTCCCCTACAACTCTATCTCCATTTCAACCTCTTGAGGACTGGTTTCTAAATCACTAGACAAAAGAGAAACAGAATCTGTTCTCATGTAGTAAGTATATAAGTCTTCTAGGTCTTGTTGGTTTTCAATCCCTGTTTCAATACTAATCAGAGCCTGTATAAATTCCTTGTAGTGACTCTCCATCATATCTGAAATCTTTTGTTTCATTTCCATAAATACTGAAGATGGTTCAGTTATACTTGTTTGGTCTATGTCTTGTAAATCCTTTTCTAAGGGATTGCTTCCTTCTTCTACTTCCACTAAATCTGAACGACCATCACCATCAGAATCTGCGCTAAGAGGATTGGTTCCTAGCGCCAATTCTTGAGCATCAGTTAATCCATCTTGATCCGAATCACGTTGATAAATGGCTTCCATATACTTCCTTCTTTCCTAGTTAATCTTTTTTCACTCCAATCCTATCAAATATTCCTTGAAAGAAGTATCACAACAAAAAAAGAGAACGAGCCAAAACTGCGTTCTCCTTAAAATGTAAAACATTACTATTAAAGTAAAAAAGACGACTTACAGAACCTGTAAGCCACCTAGTCAGTCGGTTTATTCTGGTGTCTACCACCGCTTGGCCCTTGAGATTTCAAAAACTCATAAATATGTTTTGCTCATTCAAACTCATCCCCACCAAACTGACTAATTGCTGGTAAAATAGTAGTCTGAAGTTGAATGACTTTTGGGAAATAAAATTGAGGATTGACATACACCAATTTTTCTTTCTTGTTCTTATACTTTTGATAAGAAACTTTCAAACCTGTATTATCTGGTGTTTCACTGATAACATCACCCGTTAGAACTCTTGTCCCCTCAATCGCACGGCCATTATGAATGGAATATAAGGTTAAGCGACTCCCATTCTCTCCTTTTCCGTTAGTGATAATAAAAAAGGAGGACTTCTACACTTTGGCGTAAAAAGTCCTCTTTTAGAAATGTATTCTTTTTCTATTATATTATTTAATAACGCATAAAAATTTTCCTAAACGAAATATCTTACTTTCACACGATAAAAGAAATTCACATACACTTATATTTTCTATTATCATGTCATGATATTTCATATTTTTATCTCCTTACATCTTTAAATCTCCTTTATTTTGATTTTTCAAATATGAGTATCACTATGGATATTTACAAATATATAACATTGTCAGCTATCGAATTTAAAAATTCTTGGTCATGTGAAACAATGAATATTATTTTCTTATCGCTTTTACATTCGTTGATCAGATGGGATATGTTCATCATATTGCAATAATCCATTCCACTAGTAGGCTCATCAAAAAACATAAGTTTAGATTTTTTACATAGTACAGATGCAATTGCTACCCTTTGCTTTTGTCCACCTGACAAGCTCATTGGATGACGATCTTTTGATTCATATAAATCAAGTTTTTTCAGAATATTTTCAACATAACTACTTTCAATATTTTTTATTCCAAGACCTACTTCACTTGCAATAGAATCGGTAAAAAGCTGATGATTAACATCCTGCATTACAAGGGATGATATTTTTAGCCTATCTGATTTTGAAAGTCTTTTGCCGTCCAAATAGATTTCATCCTTCGATTTTCTTTCTAAGCCTATAAGGCATCTGAGCAAAGTGGATTTACCAAGTCCGTTTGTTCCTACTATGCCGTAAATTTTTCCCATTTCAAAAGAGAGGTCTTTTAAATGCAATTTTTTATCTATGCCATTAAACTTAAATTCAATGTTTTTTACTTCTAAATTTCCCTTATTTTCATTTTCGGGTACTGTAAGTTTTACTCTATTCTTATTTCTTAAACCTAACTTCTTTAGCTTTTCAGACGGTATTTTCATAAAATCTATTTGAGTATATTCCTTTTGTATTTCCCCATCTTTAATCAAAAAAACTCTATCTACAATATCCATTAGATAAAATATTCTATGTTCTGAGATTATAAGAGTTTTCCCCTTATCTTTAAGTTTTATAAGCATTTCTTTTATGATTAAAATGTTTTCTTCATCAAGATTTGATGAAGGCTCATCTAAAACAATGATTTCCGTTCCAGATATATAACTTGCAGCAATACATAAAATCTGCTTTTCTCCACCCGAAAGCTTAAAAATATCTCTATTTAAAAGATGTTCTATCGGAAACAAATCCAACATATCATTTAGTCTCTCATCCATTTGTTTTTTTGAAAGTCCTATATTCTCCAAATAGAGAAGTAATTCAAGAGTAGTATTTATATTGAAAAAGTGTGTCTTTGGATTTTGAAATACATTTGATACTAAGAGCGATATTTCGTATAATTCGAGGTTTTTAATATCTTTATTATCAATCCTGATGGTACCACCCATAGAAGCTCCATCATATCGTACAGCTAACCCATTGATAGAATTTATAATTGAAGATTTTCCGCTACCACTTTTCCCAGTAAATAATACACATTCGCCTTTTTTTACATCTAAAGAAATGTTTTTTAACACTTTAGGAGAATTTCCATAAGATAGAGATAAATTTTCAATTTCTACCATAAAGCTCCTCCTATAACCATAATCAGTATTGAAAGCACATAAACAAAATCAACTGTTTTCGTTTTGACGGATATGTACCTAGTTTTTTTAACAGGATTTTCAATACATTTTGTTTCTGCTGCCTTTGCAATATCATCAGAAATATTAGAAGACATAACAAGTAAAGGCACAATTACATACTCGATGTATGAAATTGGATTTTTAAATGTAATACCCCTTATTTTCATAGCAAGTTTTATATTGTGACTTTCTTCCCTAAATGAAGGAAAAAACCTAAACATTACAGCAATTGGTATAGAAACAGTACGAGGTAAATTCATTTTATCCATTGAGGATATTACACTTCCTACATCCGATGTTTTTAAAAAAAAACTTCCCGCACTAAATGGAAGATAAAACATCTTACATACAGCAAATAGCATAAAAAACATCATTAAAATCGCATTCATATTTCTAATTACATCAAGATTAGGTATCAAAGAAAGAACCCCAAAAAATGATATGTTTTTTAAGGCTTCTTTCTTAAATCCATTCATTAAAAAAAGAAATGAAATAAGAAGCACAATTCCCCATTCAAAATAGGTATTTACTTTATAAAATACAGCAAATCCAAGTGAAAAACTTACTAAAATTTTACTAATTGGATTGGGATTATATGGATTGTCTAAAGAAACGAGCATTATACAATACCAGCTTTTTCGAAATGCTTTTTCAAAAAGACTTTACCGATATATGCGCCGAGTATCCCGCCGACAACAGCACCGATATATACTAATACCATACTTCGATAATTCAAAAGTGCTATGAGCTTCATTATATAATCGTGACCCATACCGCCTGTTTCCGCCAGTTTAATAACCTTGTCTTTAGCCAACAAAACTTGCATAAGGAAACCACAAATCCAAGTGTTGAATACGGCAAATGAGAGCATATTAAATTTAAATGATTTATATTCTCCTTTTTTTCTTAAAAGTTCCGCAATTGCCATACTGATTACAGCATGTATCAATATTACATATGTATTTCCCATTGCAATTGCTAAAAGACTACAAATCAACCCAAGTATAAATAATCCCCATGATTTTTGAACTTTTGCCATAAAGAGCATTATAACTATTCCTGTTATAATGCCTGCCAGTGTAGGGTATGCCAAGTATAAAATCGGTACAATACCAATCATTCCCGAAGCAAACATAAGTACAAAATATATTACTGTAAATACACCTATCGTAACTAAATCTTTAATTCTTAATTTTTCCATTTTTATATTTTCCTTCTAAATAAGTTTTCACTGAATATTTGATTTTCTAAGCATTGCTTTATAAAATTCCGAGCTTTTACAAAGTTCTTCATCTGTCCCTATCGCTTCTATTTTTCCGGCATTTAATAAAACGATTTTGTTTGCATTTCTTATTGTTCTTAATCTATGAGCAATAACAATTGCCGTTTTTTCTTTTATAAGTTCGGATAAAGCCTCTTGAATTAGACTTTCATTTTCAACATCCAGAGATGCTGTAGCCTCATCAAGCAATATGATTGGTGCGTCTTTTAGTATTGCCCTTGCTATTGAGATTCTTTGTCTTTCTCCGCCTGAAAGTCTTTGTCCGTTTTCACCTATTACTGTATCTATTCCATCCGGCATTTTGTCTATAAATTCATAACATCTTGCTATTTTAGCTGCTCTTATAATCTCTTCATCTGTAGCATCTTTTTTACCGATTTTTATATTATCTTTTATGCTTGAATTAAAAAGAGTAACATCTTGGAAAACGATAGAGAAATTTTTAAGGAGTGTTTCCGGATCAATTTTACCGATGTCCTCTCCCCCTATCAAAATCTTTCCTTTATCTATATCCCAAAATCTTGCAGCAAGCTTGGTGAGAGTTGTTTTTCCGCTTCCGCTTGAACCGATTAGCGCAGTGATTTCACCCTGCTTTGCAGTAAAGCTCACACAATTTATTACAGAATAATCATCATATCCGAAATAAACATCCTTGAACTCAATATCGTAATTTTTAATGTCAATATCTTTTTTGCCTTTTTGAACAGGCATGGTCTTTATTTCCTTTATTCTCCCTACAACCGCATCAAGCATAACTATCATTGACATAAAGGTGATTATTCCTTCTATAGGAAGATAAATACTTGCTGTAAGCATTAAAAATGCGATATAAACCAGCGCACTTACCTCCCCTGCCATAAGCATGTTGACGCCGATAACGGCAACACTTATAATTCCAAGCTTTAAAATTGCGGCAGCTATTCCTGTAAGTGTTCCGGCTACAACTTCACCTTTCGTCTTCTGTTTTGTGGATGCATTTAATTTTTTAAAAAAATCATTTAACATCCTATCTTCTAAGTTGTAAGATTTTATTTGCTCTATCTGCTCTATATTTTCCTGTAGATTATCAAAAACCTTACGATTATCATCTATCCAGCCTTGTACTATTTTTTTCTGACTTTTCTTTGATAAAAATATAATCAAAATAGAAATGGGAATTACCCAAAGGGCTGCAAGTGCAAGTTTCCAATTATAGAAGATAAGCATTAAAGCAATAATACTTGTGGATATAGCCGTTGAATATATATGAGGTACAGCATGAGAAAAAATTGTTTCATATAAGTTCATGTCATTCATCATGGTTTCCGCAAGGTCTGCCAAATCTCTTTTACCAAAATAAGAAAGAGGTAATTTCTTTAACTTTTCCGCTAACTCAATTCTTGAATTTGCACTCTCGTTGTACACATTGGTGTAAAGTCTTACATAATCCCACCTCGCTATTAAGAACATCACAATCATCATTACTACAATTAGTGCAATATAATGAATAGAAGTAAAATTGTAACTCTCAATACTTTTTAAAATGCCTATATACTGAAACAGAAACATAAAACCGATCATTGGTGCGAACAATTTAGTTAAATTAACAAGCGTGTGTGAAAATATGGCTTTTTTTAAGTTAAGAGCGCCTTTTTCTGACATCGCATATTTTTTCATAAAATAAGAAACCATATGTTTAACCTCCTATCTTCCAATTTACGGATTTTTGATATTCTTCCCAAAGTTTTTTGTAATGCCCACTCATACCGATTAAATCTGAATGCTTGCCTTCTTCTACAATTTTCCCCTTATCAATAACAAGAATTTTATCCGCATCTACTACTGTAGATAATCTATGAGCAATCATCAATGTTGTCTTGTTTTTTGATAGCTTCTTAAAAGACTCTTGAATCAAATGTTCATTTTCAGGATCTGCAAAGGCTGTAGCTTCATCTAAAATGATAATATCTGCATCTTTCAAAAAAGCTCTCGCTATAGAAATCCTTTGAGCCTCTCCTCCTGAAAAATATGTGCCTTTAGTTCCGTAAACAGTATCAAGTCCTTTATCTAAATTTTTAATAATATCTTTAGACCCTGAATTGATTAAGGCATTGTCAATTTCTTCATTAGTTGCATCAGGCTTTCCGATTAAAAGATTATCTCTTAAACTCATTTTAAATAGTTTAGAGTTTTGAAAAACAAAAGCAATTTTTCTCATTAAAGCCTCTTTTTCAAAATCTTTTATATTAATTCCTCCAATATAAATTTCACCTGTTTTAATATCGTAAAATCGTGCAGCAAGCCTTGCTATAGTAGTTTTACCACTGCCTGATGATCCGACTAAAGCAACTCGTTCTCCTTTATTCACCTTAAATGAAATATCGTCTAATACATTTTCATCTTCATAAGAAAAGCTTACATTTTTAAACTCTATCCCAACATCAGAACTTGTTTTATTTCCATAAACAAAATCATCAAACTCAAGTATATTTTCAATTTTATCTAAAGCAAGTTCTGCAAAATAACTGTATTGTGTAATCGTCGCAGTTCTCATAATAAAAGTAGCAAATGCCGGTCCTATTAGGAAGTAAATAACAGAATCTGCAACTACATTAGATAAGTTTCCATTAAATTTTATTAAGAGTAATGCCACAGGTACCAAGAAAAATGCCGTCGATGTAGAAACGGTTTCAAACCACGACATTTTATTCGTATAACTCATAGTAAGCTTAAGTACATTGTCTTTTGTTTTTATGATTAACGAATATAACTTATCAAAGCTCTCAACACTTTGTGCAAATGTTTTAACAACAGGAATTCCTCGAACATATTCCACAGTCTGAGAGGATAAATCGGAAAGTCCTGCATAATACTCATCCTTCATTTTTTTTGTTTCGGTTGTCATCATAGATGACATCAATGTCATACCGATAATCATCGGTATCATACTGGCAAGTCCTAACTTCCAGTTAAACACGAAGAAAAATACAAGCAGGACGATTGGCGATATAATGGTCATCGCCATATCAGGAAGTTGATGCGCTATAAAAGAATGGGTTTCAGACGCTCCGGACACAATTACATTTCTTATCCTTCCGCTTTCTTTGTCATCGAAATACCCAAGCGGTTTGTTTATTAGTTTTGTTACGGAAGTCTTAATAATGTTATCTTCCACTTCAAATGCAAAAATATGGGATAAAATTAAACCTATTAGGTATATAAAAAGCCCCAGAACGGCAAAGACTGCTGCATAAATTGAATTTTCCTTTACATAATCAAAATTCACCATCCCATTTAAAATTAAGTTATTTACAATTCTATGAATATATACCATAGGCATCAAAACCATGACACCTGATACAGCAGACATAACAATAGCAATATAGAGTAAAAAACTTTTTTCACCACCGTAAGCCATTAGTCTTTTCAGTATTGATTTCTTCTTATCCTTCACTGAACAACTCCTCCTTTTTTTAAAATTAGCAAACCCTATAAATAGCCTTTTTAGACTGATTTTAGAGGCTTGTTTTCAAACTCTTTTGCAATACGCATAGTTTTTCTTGTTTTTATTTATCATTTATTTTATAATAAATGAGGATTTCAATCAATTAGATATGGCTAAATAAGTCTATTCGGGATAATGTCTATTCGGGATAAAATATAAAGCACGGAGGTATAATATGAGTGATTTTTATAACTTTGTTAAAAACTTTTTTTCTACAGATGAATCTATCGATAATACAAAATACTCCACTGTAGGACATGAATTCCGTTTTAGCACGGATAATGCAGAAGGCATATATTGGTTTTACGAGGGCGATAATTTCACTATTGATATTTATGATGTTTTCATAAAAAAAGAAATTATCCATACAAGTTTTTCTGGTTTGAATAATTTCTATTCCCTTTATTTATCTTATTTAGTTACAGCAAACGGTGAATGTTTTAATCCTTATCAAAATCTTTCTTCAAATTCACTTTATACTATAAATACAAAAAATTCTAAAGACTTTAGGTTTATACTTCACAAAAACTCTCCTTATTTAGGAATCGGTATAAATTTCAATCAGTCCATGATAGAGCAATGCCTGTCCTCTTATAAGAATAAAGTCTGTAACTATGAAGATTTATTTTTTAATACCAGCATTATAATAAACAAGCCTTTAGAAAGAATCGCAAAAGATATCCTTAATTGCAAGATGGCATCTCCTGCTGCTGAAATCTTTTTTGAGTCAAAGGCAAAGGAATGGTTAAGTATTACAATAGACTCTTTTTTAAATAAGTACAGCAATCCACTATCTATTGCCGATGATGAGGCTTTGAAAAATGTCGCCAATTATATAGACGATCATTATGCAACATCTATCTCACAGGATACTTTAGAAAAAATATCCACTATGAGCGGCACAAAACTAAAAAAGTTATTTAAGCAAAAATATCAATGCACAATTACAGAATATACTCAAAGACGGAGAATGAATATGGCGGAATTACTCCTACTGAACTCTACCCTTAAAATTCAAGATATAGCAGAGGCTGTAGGATATTCCTCTCACAGTAAATTTAGTACATGCTTCAAAAAATATAAGGGATTTTATCCCAAAGACATAAAAAAATATGCGAAAAATAATCTTTCTGATTAAATACATAAGGATTTAACTTTGGGGACGGTTGAGTTAGACCTTATTGGATAATGTTAAAGTCATAATTGGTAAACCTAAATAAATTATACGTTTAGGTCTTGTTATTATCTTGTAAAATCAGTAAAGTAGCTAATTCTACTATTTTTAGGGAGTTAGTCACAAAGAAAATCAAACAGTTAGACTGACTGTTTGAGTATGAAAAAAGCAGATAAAAAATCCCTTGAGTAAATAACTTAGGGGATTTTAAAGGTTGGGATAGGGTATTGAAAAGCTCGTACAAAGTATAATAAAAATCCCCACCAAATTTTGAAAATCTATTGAAATGTATTGAAGTTTATTAGCAGAATACATAAGTGGAAAGCTTGATTTTAATACATTTAGAAGATTAATGAAAAAGAAATATCACACTTTCATTCTTATTAAAATCCTTATAACTGTATTTTGAATGATTTTCCCCAATCAAGCATCCCTCTCTCTTATAAAATATATACATTCAGTTGTATGAAATGTAATATTGTTCTTATCAGACTTGAAACTTTTACTAATCCAACTATTTATCTTACACATTTATTTTAAACCTACAGTATCCTATTTTCTTAATATTCTACAGTGTAACACTGCATTTATATTATAACGCTAATATGTTCAGAAAAGAAATACTTTGTAAGTCAATGTCTGTTATAACGGAAATTGTTAGAGATGTCTATCATAACAGAAATTGAGATAATGTCCATAACTTCCCTGAAGATAAATTATGTAATCACAAACTATTTCATATCCAATCTAGTGTAGGTTGTTTAGAGCATATCATCAACAAAAAAAGAACGAGCCAAAACTGCGTTCTCCTTATAATGATAAAATATGTTTTATGCCACAAAAGATATGTAAACTAATCTTTTAAATAATAAAAAAGTTCCGACGTTTGTAAATGTTTTGAGTAAATTGAAATTACTTTTTGACCTTTTGGAAATACTGTCTTTCTCTTCAAATCTAATAAAGATTGAGGAACAATTTTCCTTGATGTCTCTTTCAATGTTAATGCTAGTATCTGTTTTCTTGTACGTAGAGCATAATCAAACTCCAAATACAAATAACGTCCTGAACCAGTTAGATGAACATGGTTTCCCAATAACTCCTCAATGGATCCTAAAACTTGCAACTTTTGCATCGTGGTTCCATCTTTTTTTATTTTCAACTCATCAATTATGACATGTCTATTTAAACAATCATCAAAGAAACTGCCTGCACCTTTTAGGTAATCAACACCACATAGGTGCATGAAATTAGTAGGTGAAAAATGAAGTTCAACACTTTCTATTTCCGTTTCATAATACATGATTTTGCCAACAAAGTGTTCTTTAAAAAAAGAAGCCGCAATTTGTAACTGAGTAAAAAAACGCTGAAGTTTTATTTTTTCGGTGTAATTTGGATTACGATAATCTCTAGAATTTTCCATATTTTCCTCACAAAAAAGGTGGTTTACAGAGTCTGTAAGCCACCTAGTCAGTCGGTTTATTCTGGTGTCTGCCACCGCTTGGCCCTTACGTCCAAGATTGCTATCGGATTTCGTTCTGGTGTCCGCCACCGCTTGGCCCTTATGTCCAAGATTACTATCAGATTGACCATGAGCCGACTACTCATCTACACTATTTATTCTACCTGAAAATGGTTAAAATTTCAAGTGTAAACTCTTCTATTTCGTAGTATAAGCAAAACTAATGGCACTATCTGCTTGAGAGATTTTTCTAAAGGTATAGTTAGGGTTGCCACCATAGTTGGTTTCGGACACGAGGAAAGAACCATCATCATATACCTTCTCTACAAAAGCCACATGACCGTAGATGGCTGGTGTGCCATGTGTACCTCCCACAAAAGAAACAATGGCACCTGCTCTTGGTGTAGAGCCAGTTTCCCCACCAAGACTTGAAGCTGTCGTAACCCAGTCCTGACCATTTCCCATGGTATTAATGATTGAAATCTTCTCTCCGTTTCTACCTTTTAGCTTTAATCCTAACTGGTTCATACGAGCCGCAACACCCCATGTACATTGTCCATAGGCATAGGCCATACCATCTCCACCACCAGGAACAGAATGATCATACAAGTCCCCACGAACCCCTTCAAGGGATTGTGGGTCACTTTTTGCCTGTCCTCCATTTGTTTGACTAAAGCCTTTTTCAATTTGATAATACCATTCCGTTGCTCTAGTTTGTCTTTCCAGTAGTTTGTCACCAGAATTTCCCTCCCAATAGATGAGGAAGAGTTGGGCGAGATTGGCTGCACTGCCCGTATTTTTAAAGAAATCCTTTAACCAACTTTGATAGTAAGGACTATCCCCATGAAGCATAAAATCAAGTTGGAGGTCTAAATCATACCATTTCTTATTTTGGGTGCGTGCATAATTTAACAAAGCTGTATGACGTGTTGACCCATCTGCGGTATCCGTCCATTGACCTAACCCCAAACCTCTATGAAGGATATTAGGATAAGCACCACTATAAATGGCTGGACCTCCAATCGCTAACCAGCTTTCATCATCCCATGAGGAATCGGTAGCGCCAACTGGAGGAGATAAATAATCCCCTTCAGCTCGTTTAGGATTGATAGAAGATTCTACCGACCAATTTCCTAAAATAGCCGCAATGGCTTGGGGACTTGCCCCTTGAGATTTCAAAAACTCATAAATATGTTTTGCTCGTTCAAACTCATCCCCACCAAACTGACCAATGGCAGGTAAGATAGTTGTCTGAAGTTGAATGACTTTTGGAAAATAAAATTGCGGATTGACATACACCAATTTTTCTTTCTTGTTCTTATACTTTTGATAGGAAACTTTCAAACCTGTATCGTCTGGTGTCTCACCAATAACATCACCAGTTAAGACCCTTGTTCCCTCAATCGCACGGCCATTATGAATAGAATACAAGGTCAATCGACTCTCATTCTCTCCTTTTCCGTTAGTAAGGATAACATCATCTCCGTCAAGAGATACAACTCCATCCATTGGTGCGACAATTGTTTGGTGAGCCTTCGCTTCTAGTAGAATGTACTCTTGAAGGGTAGGTTTTCCGTCTAAATCATAGTATCCATAACGATAAGTCATGGTTAGACTATCTTCGTTGCTTTTCCCCTCAAATGGATTGTCTAATTCCTGCATGGAAGCATACACACCCTCTTCTTTTAGTTCCTTTATTTCCTCTTGATCGTCTTTCGATAGTTTATACTTAGGAGTTTCATAGAGGTCTTGCATGGATTTCAAATCTTCCCCATCGTTTAAATCATGCCACAAAGTAGACAGATAATCCTTGTAAGTTTCTGAACTAAATAAGTGAACTGGTTTGTGTAACTCATAGTCATGGAATTTAAAGTTCATATACCCCATCACATCATCAACTTTTGTGTAATAAGTAATTCCTTTGTCATTTGTGCGAGTATGTTCTGCGTCTTCCCAAGTTAGGTGGGTATAAGCTTTTGTTAATTCAAATTCATCTTGTTGAATCAAACTAGCAGATGAAAATCCTAAAAAGAAGCTCATCATAAGTAAGAGAAGAAAGACTAATCCTCCAACTATCCATGTTACAGGATTTCCAGCCGCAAATGTAAAGAAGGAAAAGGCTGCTTTTAGTTTTTGATAGATATTTCGGACACTTGTAAGACCTTGTTTCTTTAATTTTCGAAACCGATTTTTAAAGGAGCTTGGATTATCTTTCGCTAGTTTCCATCCTTTTCCATCCTTAAAATGATGGTATCGCTCTTTTGTGTTGGTCAGTCTTTTCTTGGTAAAACGACCTGTTGCTTGTCCTGTTTTGACACTAGCTTTCCCAAGATTATAAGAAAGCCGACTGTAGCGTTTCCCTTTTCTAATGGTCTCTTGAAGTGTGCGATAGCCTTCTAAATCTTCATTTTCTGAAGCTAACTCTCCACCTTCACGTCCAAGGACATAAAGGAAAGTTTTGGCTTTCCTACTAACCTTTTTGGATTTATAGGCTTGTTTAGTAGATTTTAAATTTTCTTTGGCGGCCTTGACTTCTTTCTTAGCTTTTAATTCTTCTAAACTCTTCCCTTGAAAGAAAAAATTAGATTTTGCTTTCGATTCCTGACCGTAGAGAAATTTTTGATTGGTTTTTCTTTCTTTACGACTCTCTTTTCTTTCTTCTTTTGACTGTGCCTTTGCTTCCTTAAATTGCTTCTTGGCTATTTTCAATCGTTTCCTAGCATGAGGTAATCGTCTGTCTCTTAATTCTTTACGATTCAAAAGAGAGGAAGGACTATTTTGAAGAATATGATTGTAGTCTTCATTTGCTTGTTTTACTCTAGCCTTTGAAGCATCTCTCATCTCCTCTAGCTTTTCTTTTATCTCTTTTTTCCATGCTTTTTCATCCAGTACAGCGGAATCTTTTTTCTGTTTCCTCACCTCCTTCTTTCCTTGTTTCAAGAACTTCTTCTCATCTTTTAGACTTCTTCTAAATGCCTTCCGTGCACGTATGATTTCTCTTTTATCCTTCATCCTACTTCCCCTTAGTTAGAAGCCATTTTATCAGGATCCGTACTCATAATATCAAACAATTGTGTACCTTGAGGAATCTTATTTTTAAAGGGAACAACAACTGAACCAGCTTTTATCAGTCCAGCACCTTTTTCTGGATTGACTAGGTATTTTTCAAGTTCTTTTGATAAGCCTAAGAGTTGAACCAATTCTTCTCGGTCATTTTTTGCTTGCTTGAGGAGAATCATAAATTCACTATTCGCAATAATCCGTCTACCATTTGGATCTAACAATAAAGTTTCGACATTTTGAGTTATTCCAGTTGGACTGGCTCCATATTTTCTGACACGACTCCACAATTTAAAGAAGAAGTCACTGGCATATTTATCTAATAAGAGAAGCTGCATTTCATCAAAATAAATCCAGGTCTTCTTCCCTAATTTTTGGTTCCGAACGACACGGTTCCATATCTGATCAAACACTACCATGAGGGCGATTTGTTTCAGCTCATCTCCTAACTTCTTAACATTATAGATTAAGAAATTAGATCCTGTCTGAATATTGGTCTTATGAGAAAAAATATCAAGAGAACCTTCGACATACAGTTCCATATCAAGTGCCAAATTCTGCGCTTCTTCTTCTGGTTGTTGACTCAAGACAAAGACCCATTCTTCCAAAGAAGGCTCTTTAAATGACTGATAGGTGAGTCTAGTGACTCGGTCGATAATCGATTTTTCTCTCCCATCCATTTTTCTATCCAATAACTTGCCGATAAAGGATAAAAGAAATTCTGATTTTACCTTAACAGGATCCTCATCCATATTTTCCTCAGACAAGTCAAGGACATTGAGATAGGTTTGGGAATCAGGCGCAATATCAATCATTTCTCCTCCAAAAGCTCGTCCAATGACACTGTATTCTGCTTCTGGATCCACGATGATAATTTCTGTATTTTCACCAGATTCCTTGATTTTGGTCGTGATAATTTCATGCTTGGTTGCCATCCCTTTCCCAGCTCCAGATGTTCCTAAAATCAGACCAGACGGTGTATTTAATAGGCTGCGATCAATGGTAATAATATTGCTTGAGATTTGATTGATACCATAATATTTCCCACTACGATCTTGTAAATCTACTGAAGTCCATGGAGAGTTCACTGCTACATTAGATGTTAATAAACTCCGTGATACTCCCTCTAAAAAATCACAACCAAATGGCAGCAAACTATTAAAGGCTGCTTCTTGCATATATGGAAGTTTATCAATCATTAGGTCATTTGAGCCGGCCACTTGTTGAATCGTATCTAGTGCTTGTTTAAGTTCTTCTTCATCCTGACCAAAAACACCAATCAAAAAGACTGTTTGAAATAGTTTATCTCCTGTCTCTGTCATGGTTTTTAAGAGTTCTTCAGCTTCATCGATATTGCTTTCTAATACATGACCTACTTTTTCCAAATAGATACCTGTACGAGCTAGTTTTTGTTGTTCCCCAATCTTTTGGGATTCCATCAAGGTCTTCTTTGTTCGTAGTTTCTTCATGGCATCTGCCTTGGTCGAACTTTGAGCATGGAGGCTCACAATCAATTCCAAATCTCCTTGCATGAGGTCTCGAATAAACTGATCCCCTAATTCCATGCCGTAGTCTCTCACATAGACGATCTGCAATAAGCGGTCATTGATTTGTAGGTAATTCTTGTTTTTGAAATCTAAGAGATTAGGTGCTATGAAGTGACGAGTTGTCTGACCAGATCTCGTTAAATCACGGTAAGAAAAAGGAAGATGGTGTTCTCCTCTAAGCATATCTGCCAACAAGTTCACTCGTTCTTCTCCAGCCAAGGATTCAAAGCGAGCATCAATTTCTGAAAAACCACTCTTGAAATATTCTCCTATTTGGGACAAGGAACGATAGGCTTGTTTGGGATTAGAATCCTTTCTACCAAAGCTAATCAGTTTCACAGATGAAAAGTTATTTTCACCACTGTCTAAATTCCGATTCATCATCCGATTCAATTCTTTACGATAGGTATCATATCCATCTTCTTTTTCCTCATACAGAACACTCTGTCTAAACTTTTCTAAATTTAATCTTTTATTAAAGATAGTCAATTGGAAGTTGGTTTGGTCATCTAAAGAGTTAATCAAATCAGAATACTTCTCAATGATTGCGCCCTTATCTTCTAAACCAACGGTCTGGTAATTGACATCACCAAGTAAATAGCTTTGTGAGAAATAATCTTCTTTCACCTGCATCAGACCATTTTGATACAGGGCTTGATAGGAAAGAGTATTAGCCGTTGAGGGTAACACTTCCTCTTTTTTATCTTTAACTTTTTCCTTTTTATTAGTCATTGAAGTTTTTTGTTTCTTTAATGTATTTGATTTTCTTTTCATGTTCAGATCCTTTCTTTCCTGTAATTGTGCGTAGGGGAACCGTTAGTTCAAAATGAAGACGGTATTTCAAATAATGTTCAAAATATAAATCATTGGGTTTATAGACTCCAAAAAGCATGAGGGGGATGGTAAAAGCAAACACAAAACCGTAAACAAACCAATCTCCAAATTGCCAGAAAAAGAGATTCAAGCCCAAAACAATAATTGTGACAATAAAGGCTGGTAAAACAAAGATGATTTGTCTTGTAGTGAAACCTAACCAAGCCCTGTGTTGGTATTTTGAGATGTCTTTAAAGACACGTGTATTCATGACTTTCCTTTCTAAAAAGGCTAAGAAGCAATCACTTCCTAGCCTTTATCTAATTACATACCTAAGATTGAGCGAGCCGTACGTTGAGAACCAACGAGGGCAATAATCAGTAAGATAGCTTGTATTAAACTACCAAACATAATCGCAAGAGATTGCAGGACTCCTGCACCATTTGAAACAGCTATTTTCCCAGCAGATTCAAACAAAGGAACAAGAGAAACAATCAGAAAAATAAGAACCCCTTGTACCGCATAGACCATAATATTTTTTAAATAGCCAATACCAATAGACTTCCACTCATCGCTTAAAAATGTTGGAATCGTAAGAGGGGCAAATGGAATCATAAGGTAGAGTTGAATAAATCGAATAGATACCAAAAGATTAACCATGGCTGCACTTACTATCCGAACAAGCCAGATAAGGAGAGCGAAAAAGCCCACAATCATACGGCCAATAAATCCTGACCCTTTTAATCCAGAGATTGTATCATACTTTGCCCCACCGTGAGCCACAATCGAGGCCACTTGTTCAATGGCGTGACTCGCAATCCCGATGATGGCTTCTACAATCACGGTAGTGTTGGTAATTACAACTGCGACCATAATATAACTAATCAACATCGGCGCCAATGCTTCAAAGGTCATCGCTCCTCCTGAGTTAGCAATTTTCTTTGCCATCTTCGAAAATTCTAAGATGAGAACAACTGATAAAATCGCAACTCCAAGAGGTTGCATGACACTTTTAGTAATACTAGACATGTAAGTCCAAACTGTTGGATTGTAGCTAGATAGAGATTTAATCAGATCTACCGTAGATTGTAAATCCACATTAAATCCTTCAAATAAATTTTCAGCTGATATTTTTTCAGATGCAAGGTAAACAAAGGGTGAGACTAAACTAAGGTTCATGTCATTGTTTATCCTCCTAAATTGAAATCTGGGTTACAAAGGCTCCAGCAGCCCCTACCATAACACCACCGACAATTTCAAGAATGGCATTCCGAACACCTGGTCCACCATCTTTAATGTTGGTTGCAAGGTTGACAATCCCCACAACAACGAGAAAGGCACCAACCGCAATCAATCCCTTCTGTAACAAAGACATAGCTTGTGCAAACATGGCACTTGCGTCTACTCCATAAACAAAACCTTTAAAATGCGTAATCATCTATTTCCTCTTTTCTATTTTTATTTTCTTATTTTAAACTAGATTCAAAAGTTAAATCACGAATTTTAAGACCGTCAAGATGATTTTCTTGTCTTTGATTCAAAGGATTGATTTGATAGTTCCACCACCGTTCATCGCTTTCTTGATTGGCTAGGTACTTCCAGTTTGGATGCTTAGTGGAATTGTATTTTTTGCTTTTAAAGACAGGCATATTGGCAATTCGGACCAAGCATTCATGCCGTTTCATATTTCCAACCTCATCGGGTGTCATTAAATCACGAGCAATCTTTTGATGTGAAAGGGATCCTGAACCTGTTTGGCCAAAGGAACGACTCGTATTTCGAACATCAATGGTTTGTTTACCGAGTAAGCCACTCATAAATTTAAAGGTATCTTCATCATTACCACCTAAGTAGACTAAGCTATCACAATTCCCCAAAATGGTTTTCCAAGCTTCTTTTTCTTTATAGAGCCCTTGAAGTTGGGCAATATTTTGAAGAATGGGAACGAGACTCATATTTCGAGAACGGACTGTTGAGGTTTGTTCAGCAAAATCTGGGATTTCTCCGATATTTGCGAACTCATCTAAGTAAACTCTCACATGAAGAGGCAATTGACCCTTAAAATCAATATCTGCTTGTCTTGTTAGGGTTTGAAATGCGGTTGAAAAAAAGAGGGCTGAAAGAAAGCGAAAGGTACTATCGTTATCTGGGATAACTAAGTAAACCATTGATTTTTCCTGGCCCCATGTCTTCATATCGAGGGTATCTCTTTTGGTCAAATCCATGACACTTTGAATATTGAAGAGGGCAAATTTAGCAGTGGTTACAGCTATAACAGAATCCAGAGTCTTATCCTTATAATTTTGAAAATCTGCCCAATTTCGCATGGTAAAATTTTCAGTCCCATACTTTTTAGCATAATTTTCGAAAAGAATTTCTAAGACACTTTTTTCTTGGTTTTCACCCTTGGATAAGTGTTTAATGAGTTTTGAGATTTCAGCAAAACTTGGATAACGTCCTCGTTTTTTTCGCTCTTCCACTTCTTTTTTTTGACGTTTCAACAAGTTTTGATATTCCTTTTGACTTAAACGACTTTCTTCTATGAGCTGTTCTCTTGTTTTGGGTGGATTATAGAAATCGACCAAGTAGGAGGCTAAAGCTCGAACTAAAGTCATAGAAGCTTCATCCCAAAATGGATCACTACGGGAACCAGAGCCTTTAGTGTTATTGAAATAAACCGTCAGCATGCGATTCAAATCGTTTTCTGTCTCTATATAGCGAAAAGGATTAAAGCCATCTGAGTTCTTCATATTGACTAAATCTAACACCTTTACTTGATAGCCATATTCTAAGAAGAGTTTGCCTGTTTTTTCGGCCAAGTGATCTTTAGGATCCACTACAATATTAGAACTATTCATCTGAATCAGATTGGGTTTCACAAAGCGAAATGTCTTCCCACTTCCTGAACCTCCGATCACCGCAATATTCTTATTTCTATCATATCGGTGTGGTTTTTTATCTAATAATGTCAAACGAACATCTTGTGCTAAGATCGTATCATGAGAAAATTCCTTACCGTAAAAGAGCTTCCTTTCTTTTAGAGTTCCAAAACGGGCGCTCCCGTATTCTACCCCTTCTCGGTATTGTTTTTTACCAGTCTCTAGATAGAGATAAACCAGCAACATCATCACAAAACCTAGTAGAAAAAAAGCACTTGATTTTCCAGTAAAAGAAACATTCCATGGCGACTGAAGAACTTCATCTTGACCTTCCATTAGAAGATGAGTCCATTTATATAAGGTATTTCCAGTATAGGAATCATACAAAAGCGTCAAACGATGAAAAAGATAGCCTAGTAAGATACCTAATAGTGAAAATAGTAGGAATTTCTTTCCACTGTACATCATCTCACCATCTCTTTCTGTTTGACGGCCCCTTCTTGTCTAAAGGTAATTTGGGATTTAGCCTCATCAATTGCATCGTCTAATGACTTATCCATGGTAAAATCAGCTAATTTCTCCGGATCATTAACCATTTTTTCTAACAGATGGTCTAAATGATTGTCTAGAATCGAACGGTCTTTCGTATAGAAATGCAGAGAATCCCCTTGCCAAGCGATGGCTAAAGGAATCTCTTCTTTTTCTAAAAAAGCTTTAAATTTCTCTATATCAATTGGTTTGTCTAAAAAATCTTTTTTCAGATTAATCGTATCAATCGAATAAGGAGATTGTAGCAATTCTTCTAATTTCTGCACTCCTATCTTATAGGCGGAATCCTGTGCTAAAGCCTGACGTCTAGACCATTCTAGAATCTTTAAAAGACTTTTTACAGTAAATAAAAGACTACGCTCAGCATATTGAACTGCCATTCGTTCCTGTTGTTCAGAGGACATCTGATGCCTCCTTCTTCACAAATAGCAGCTTTCCTTCTTTATAACGATAAGCTATCAATTTCTGACGTTGCTTAATCGACTTGACAACCTGCAGTAGATCTCTCGAATAAGGTTCTCGAAGAGTAATTTCTACTGCTTTCCCATCAACGATACCAACACGTTTAAATTCAATGTAGTCTTTTTTAAGATGTCCTAAGCCCATACCAAAAGGAAAGTGATGAATCAATTGGATGGTACAACCACCTTTATTTCCCATTTGTTTCAAATCATACAAGTTTACTACCTTCATGATTAACTCCTTTATCTAGTTTGTCGCATCGTTTAAGTCTGGTAACGATAAACTCCGTGTCTGTTAGAAAATTCTCACACACGTCTTGTGCCAGTTGCCCTTCACAGGGAAATACTCTCAGTCCCTACTTACACAGGCACGCTAATCAAGACGGAGTGGATTCAATTTTCAAAGAACAGGTAGCTTTATTATAGATAAGAGTAGTTGAAATTTTTATCACATTTTTTATTTTTCTGTCGAGCTAAATTCATATTAAACAAAGATTTTGAAATAAAAGACTAACATTGTTACATAACGTTAGCATTTCATTTCCCTAAAACAAACTAATTTGGTCTAAAAAAGCAGCAAACTATAAACTAGTAGGTTCCACACTAAATGTAGACCCATGCTGCCCCATAAGTCCGATTTATAGCGTACCATCCCTAAAAACATCCCAAGTGAAACATATAAACACCAAGCTAGAATGGTTCCTGGATGATGTACTAAGGCAAATAAAACACTTGTCAACGCAACTCGAATATCTAATTTTCTCACCAAATTCCATATAATTTCTCGATACAGAAATTCTTCAACCATACTCGCATTGATTAAGAACAATAAAAATGAAAACCAAGGAACTCGATGTTGAAGTCCAATTAAGTTTGCTTGATTCGTGGTTCCTTGAGCATGGATTAGGCTAAAACATAGACTTATAATCAGTAGGCTAATGAATCCAATACCAAGCCATTTCATCCTAGATTTCATATTGACCTTATGAGCTTGTTTGCGTTGGCCATACATCCATAAAAAAGAAATGAGTGACGCACCATAGAGAATCTCTAGTATAGTTAACTCACCGATACAAAGAAATTTCAGTAAGTATAGAGATACCAATAGGACATTTACTTGTTGGAATATATAAACTGGAATTATTCTTTTCATAGTTACCTCCGAAATAAATCTTCATAATCTAAATCTAATACCTGCACAATCCTTTCTACCCATGGACTTTGAGGCATTCGTTGTTCCATCTTGTAGTGGCGTATCTTTTGATACAAACGGTTCAATTCACTTGGATAGTGAAACTCTCCCGCAAACATTTTTCTGGTTAACTCAATCCAGCTAATATTTCTTTCAGCCAAAATAATGGACAAGTTCTCCCAAAATCGTTCAGCCATATTGCTTCTCCTTTAGTTAGATAAATAATGTGTTTGTGCCATGTAAATCAATTGTTTCGTATCTCTTGGCAATAAAGCTCTAGCCTCCTCCAGATTCAGATTTGGATAAACTCGCTTATTTGAAACCGCAAGAGGAAGTCTGATGGTTAGTTCAGGATTTTTTAATATCATTTCGATGAAATCTGTTAATTTTAGGTTATCTCGATTCTTAAAACGTAATAAATTTGGAGATAAAAACTCGAAACAATCTGAAGAATAGCTCATCATCTCAATTAATTTATCCTTTGTCATTTCAGAAATAGAATGAGGAGTGACCTCTATGCCATACTTTTGAAAGAAATCCAAAAGAAGTTGATTTCTTTGGCTATTTTTACTTAGATATAGATCAATCATGAGAGACCTCCCAAAGATTCGGTTCCATTTGATATTCTGAGACGATTAAGGAATCTAATAAATTTGCGAAGTTAATCGGTTTCTTGTCTTCATCATAAGCTTTTACAGTTACTTGGGTTGTAAGTATTCCCTCTTTTCCCTCGGCTCGATAGCCTTGTCCATATAAAACAAAAACAAGATTCTGATGATCATCTACAAAGGCATCAGCCCCGTTCTTTATATCCTGACTTTCAAGGAATTCCATAATGTTTTGAAGATAGGATTCGTAAAATAGGGGGTAGTTGTGTTTTTTATGGTAATCATCTAAAAATGTCACCTCAAACTCACATGGATAATTGGGCATCAAAAATATTTGTTCATCCAGCTGTCTGATTTCTGCATCATGTAATTCTGTTTCTAATTCATCACAATCTAGTATTGATTCTTTATTTAATGCTTTCATCTTTTTCCTCTATTTCTTTTAATTTCTTTGCGATTGCGGCAATCACAGGAACGGTTACACTATTACCAGCTTGTTTATAGAGCTGACTATTACTAGAGACTTTTCTAGCAGCTTCAAAAGCCCAATCAGGAAAGCCCTGCAGTCTAAAACACTCTTTAGGAGTGATTCGTCGTATCCTCAAACGGTAAAATTGCCCATCAATTAAGACACCGGCTACATGATAAACTTGTTTATCTTCTCCTTCATAGCTAGCCACTACTACTCCCATTTGCCCACTGGTTGTTAACGTATTCGCTATACCTTTTCCAACTCTACCACGACGATACTGAGAACTTGGTCTCTCCAAATTGATTGAATCTCCTATTTCTGCTTGAGCATATCCTTTTTTCGTTGCCTCTCGGACTTTTAGAAATTGGATTGGTTCTGGAATCAGTATTTTGGGGATTTTATCTCCACCTTGCATCGTAGTCAGTGTTGGAGATAAGCCCTCACTTCCATAGACGCGACCAGTTTCCTTAAAGCTAGTTGGTAAATCTCCAACAACGACAATACCATGGCGATCCTGAGTATTTAAAGTAAACATTGGCTCTTGATTATCCTTGAAACGTCTACCATTTTGTCTTTTTTCTAATCTGTCTGGTGTCATACAAGGAATCGCAACTTTAAATCCTTCTCCTTTTCCACGAACTAAGGTTGGCGCAAGACCTTCTGAATAATAGACTTTACCACTCATTCCACTTTTTGATGGATTCAAATTCCCTAATATTTTTAAAGTCTCAGAGTTAGTTGCTTGACCTTCTCGTCTGAAAGGAAATAAGAGTCTGGTACCTCTCTTTCTAGAATGTCCGATAATAAACACCCTCTCTCTGTTTTGGGGAACGCCAAAATCCTTACTGTTAAGCACCTGCCACTCAACATCAAACCCCAATTCATCAAGCGTGGTAAGGATTGTGGTGAACGTCCGTCCCTTATCGTGATTGAGTAGGCCTTTAACATTTTCAAGAAAAAGAAAACGTGGTTGGATTTGTTTGGCCGCCCTAGCAATTTCAAAGAACAAAGTTCCTCTAGTATCTTCAAATCCCAATCGTCTTCCTGCGATTGAAAATGCTTGACAAGGGAATCCCCCACAGATGACATCGACTTTCCCTCTAAGTTTTTTAAATTCGTCATCTGAAACATCTCGTATATCATGAAATTCTATTTCTCCTTCCGTTTGAAAAATGGACTTATAAGATTCTCTAGCAAATTTATCAATCTCACAAAATCCAATACATTCGTGTCCGACACTTTCCATTCCAAGTCGAAAGCCACCGATACCTGAAAATAAATCAATAAATCTCATTTCTTGATCACCCCTTTCTTATCGACTATCATTGTCAGAACTGTCACTCCACTTGAAATGACAATGAGCATAACTAATATCCACTCGATTGGCGACATTTAACCACCTCCTTTTCTAACACGGTTATTCCAAACGGAATACAAGCCATTAAACACAAATTCAGCCAAAACTTCCGCTCGTCTAACAAAGCGAACATTGTCAAGAGCATACTGATAGATTCTCTCAAAATCAGTCATAGCAATTTCACTGGCTGTTTCAGAAAAACCTTCTCGTCTAAATTGATCTTGTACCAATCCCCAAATATAATCTCGATCATATTTTGTGACCTTTTCTACTTTTCTTTTCAAGATAGGTTGAGTATTCCTATCCTCCTCATCCTCAATAAATAAAGAATCAGTCTCACTATATTTAGTCTCACTAACTTCAGTCTCACTAGGGGCTGAATGTAAGACGGGGGCTGTTTCATTTTCAACCTGCCCTAGTCTTTTTTTAACACTAGGCCTGTTTGAATTACCTACTGGGGTAGTAGACAACTCCCCTAAATAAATCTTATTAGCTAGTCTCCCTTTCTCACTTGAAGACTGTTGGACTTCATCAATTAGGTCATATTCTTTTAGAATTTTTTTGATTGATAGTAATTTTGACTTCGAACAACCTAACAGCCTCATCAGTTTAGAATTAGAAAATACTAAATAAACCGCTCCTTCTTCATCTATCCAACCACGACTAAGAGATAATTCTAAACGATCTTTTAAAATAGAATAAGCCACCTTTACTTCTAGTTTCATATCCATATATTTCTCATCCTCAAAAAGAATTTTAGGTAATTTGTAATACCGTTCTGAAGTTTGGTATTGATTTGCGGTAATTCGTTTCATAGCGCACCTCCAAGTTCTTTGAGTGTTAAATCTCCGCTTGATTCCAATTGAACCAAGCCACTTTTTTCCAATTCAGCCATAAGAGAGATGGCTTCAACAATGTCAATTCCCATTTCACGTACTAAAAATGAAATGACAATATAGCGTGATGATTGTAATTCTTTTGTCATTTTCCCTCCTGAAAATAAAAAAAGGAGAACAATATACAATTGTTCTCTCTTTAGATAAATATTTATTGTTGTATTCATTTTTCCGATGCGCAAACGACATCTACAAATACATATACATCTATGTGCCTTTTTAGGACTTTTTTGACGTCAAAATTGCCTTTATCTACAAATACAAAATGCTTGTAAAATAGCTTAAAATCAAGGATTTTTACCCTTTTTTTCGTTGTAGCAACACTACACACTCCACGTGGTGCGTTTGTGGAAAAAGATCCACCGGCTGGACTTTCTTCAACTCATATCCCAATTCTTGGTAGAGTTTGATATCACGCGCCATGGTTGCGACATTGCAGGAGATATAGGCAATACGGTCTGCTCCTGTTTGGGCGCTTGCTTTGATAAAGCTTTCGGTTAATCCCTTGCGTGGAGGATCAACCAAGATAACGGTTGGTTGAATTCCATCTTTAAGCCAATTCTTCATGGCATTTTCAGCTGTGTCACAAACATAGTGGGCGTTTGAAATATGGTTCAGCTGAGCATTCTTCTTGCTATTATCAACTGCTTCTGGAATGACTTCAACACCATAAACCTCCTTGACATGTTTCGCAACAGAGAGTCCAATAGTTCCAATTCCTGAGTAGGCATCAATAACCACATCATCTTCTTTTAACTCCGCAAAGTCAATGGCCGTTTGATAGAGTTTCTCTGCCATTTCAGTATTAACCTGATAAAAGGCTGGGCCAGCAATTTGGTAGGCATTTCCCAGCATCTGGTCGGTAATATAGTCTTGACCATAAAGAGTTTTCCACTCCTTACCAAAAATCGCATTGGTATTTTGGTCGTTGATATTTTGCATAACAGACACAATCTCTGGAAACTGCTTGATTAGTTGTTCAATCAATTGCTCCACTCGGAAAACTTTAGGACGAGTTGTCACCAAAATCACCATGATTTGTCCTAAATAGTGACCACGACGCACCACAAGATTCCGAATTAAGCCAGACTGTTCCTTTTCATCATAAGGTTTCAAATCATAACGGCGGAGCAAATCGCGTAGAGCTACCACTACCTCGTCAATCACAGGATCTTGGATAAAGAAATCTTCAAGTGGCATGAGGTCATGCGAATTCTTACGGAAAAATCCAGTTTCCAAGACACCATTTACTCGTCGAACAGGCACCTGCGCCTTGTTACGATACTTAACTGGATTTTCCATGCCAAGCGTTTCAGCAACTTCTACATCTGCAATTCCAGCAATCTTGTATAGACTGTCCTTAACCTGCTTGGTTTTAAACTTGAGCTGTTCTGGATAGGCAAGATGCCCCAAATCTGCAATTCCTGAACGCAGGTAAGCCAAATCTAGATCTTGATTACGGTGTGGCGACTGGATAAGGTATTCTTCAACTTTCCCAAAGCCAATCTTTTTATTAACCTTGAGAACTCGCATGAGGATTTTTTCACTTGGTAAAGCATTCTCGACAAAAAATACCAAACCATCCACCTTGGCCACTCCTGCACCTTCGTGGGTCAAATCAACAATTTCAACTTCTACAATATCATTTTTCTTTAACATTCTCTTCTCTTTCTATTGGCCGACAAAAAAGACGGCAACGTTACGGTTACCATCTATTATACCATGATTTTTCTTAAGAACCAAAACTCTTGAAGAAGTTGACTATGGCTTGCCAGAGGGAGCTTAGAAAATTACCGCCGTCTTCTAGTGCCTTATCAGCATCAAAGTTAAGGTTAATATTTTTAAAACTGTCGCCAGCTTGTGAAACAATGCTTTGTTTAAGGTCATTCAGGGTTTTAGTGAAGTCTGCATTGCTGAGGATATCACTTTTTGAGAGATTTAAAGCAAAATTGATGATGATATTGATCTGGTTTCCTGTTATAACCTGATCAAGTTTGTAATTTTTTAAGGTATCTTCAACGATTTTACGGACATCTTCCTCCGTCAGATTTCCCTTGCTTTCTTTAGCTTTGGCGATTCCTGACTTGATATCGGCTAGGGCAACATTTAATTTATTAGCATCATAGCCTGACTTGTCCTTGTTTTCAGCATTGATATCGGACAAAGCCTTCAACTCTTCTTGAGCCAACTCTTTGTTGGCTTGTGGCACCTTAGCTCCATTAGCTTCTAGTGAATAGTAAATCCCGGCTAAGGCACTCTCACCTGTAACTGGAATAGGTGCTGCTACAGTGATTTTGGCGTGTTCCACACCCAAAGTTACGGCTGCATTTCGGTACATATCCTGAGTCACCTTAGTAATGTTTTCTGGTGTTTCAATCTTGACCTCAAGTGGTGATTTGTCACCTAGTTTTTGAATCTTGGCTGATGAATACAATTGTAAGCTAGAGTCATTGGCCACATTCATAATCTTAGAATAGACATCAGGTGTCATGGTCTTGAGTTCTTTTGTGTCTGTTGAGGCATTGTAGCCTAGTTTTTTAAGGGTTTGATTTGTTTGATCTTCAGACAATGATGAACCTAGGACATATTCAGGTTGGACATAGGTTTCATCGATGACTTTTTGAACATCTGTTGCTGCATGGACACTATTCATAGCTGTTACTGCCCACAAGACCGCAGCACTAGTCAGAAAGAGTTTCTTTCTCATAGGGAATTTCCTCCTTTACCTTTCTAGAGTAATATATCTATCTTAAAGAAAACTTATAACAAAAACACCTGGGCTAGCCAGATGTCGAAAAGAGAGTGAAACATTTGATGATGTAAAGGTTGAGTTGCACCTGTCTAGAATAGTAATAGTTTCCTCCATTTACATAGAGTTCGGCACCGTGAAAAATGGAAATAGGGTGAATATAACTATAAGTCTTTCCAGTGGTATTGCCAAGCAAGGGGGCAACAGTCTCACGGGAGTACTGTTTGGCCAGAGCCAGGGTATTTTCCTTGCCATTTTGTGCGATAAAATCGATATAGGCAGGTCCAAAATTATAGGCTTGAACAGCTGTCCAGACATCAACACCCTTCTTCTGCGCCAGATAGAGATTATCTGTCAGAGTTTGAACACCTTGCCGAATGCTAGAGGCATTATCATTGATGGTATTGGTAGCGCCACTAGCAGACTCACTAGACTGCATAACATCGCCTTCTTTTCCTTTTGTTTCGGTATAAATCATAGCGAGCACAAGCTCTTCGTTTGCTGGGGTGTCTTTTTCACTCAAGATTTCTCGCACCATGGGTTGGTAGGTCATGACTTGCTTGACATCTTGGTGAACACGGTAAGCTTTATAGCCAGCAAAAAGGAAGACTGCCAGTACAAGCACTCTTCGAATTCGTTTAAACATTATTTACTTTGGATATCCTCGATATTTTTGATTAAGATTGAGTAGGTTCCATTGTCGTTTTGGATAAACTCAACAGACTCGGCGTCTTGATAGACGTTATTGGGAACGATGAGCTCAATTCCATTTGACAAGGAAAGTTTTTGGTTTTCAAATTTTTTAAGCTGACGACTGGCATCAATTTCATCAAATTGAACTGGCTCTGGTACTGCTTCTTTGACTTGGTCAATAAAGCTCAAACGAGCTGTCAGATTGTTATCAAAAAGGTCGTTAGCCAATTTTTCAGGCGATAATTCATTGCTTTCTTCTAGGTTGTTGAAAATCGCTGATTTTACCTTAGATTGAAATTGAAAATCATCTGTATTAAAAGATTCAGCAATCCTCTGAGCTGTTTTTTCCAGTTCTTTGATAGATTTCTTGGGTGAAATCTTAGGAGCGACAGCAAGAAGATTGTCTGAAAAGTAGTTCAAAAAAGTTCCGTTGTACTTGATTCGTTTTTCAATCAGATGGTACTTGCGGCTCTGAAGATTAATCACTAAGGCCTCATCAGCACCCGTTCCAAATCCAGGCAAGTTATTCTGAGTTAGCTTGATTGGATTGTCAACCTCTCCTCCGAGGTGAGTCAAGGTCTCCCGCAGGGCAATTCGTAAGAAAGCAAAATGTTCTACACCTTCTTTAGAAAATTGCACAAAAATCAAGTCATTGGTCTTGAGATTTTCTGAAATGCTGAACTCCTCTTTCCAGAGATTAGCCAGTGTTACTGATGTCTCCAACAAATCGTCTGTGATGTGATTGAAGAAGGGATTTTCTTCTTCGAAAATCCCAGTCTTAGCTTCATCTGAATACACACGTTCAATTTTTTTACGCAAGTATTCTTCGATTTTTGGAGTGATATTGAGAAACTTATCCGCTAGGAACAGCTCGGTATCATCCGGACTGAACTGATGGATAATAGCTTTCTTAATATAAATGTCCATAAAAGTATTAGTCCTCGTATAATGGGAAGGCATCTGTTAATTCTTTAACTGCACTTCTCACTTCTTCTAAGACAGCTTCATTTTCTGCATTCTTGAGGGTTTTAATGATGAGCTTAGCCACTTTGCGACTTTCTTCTTCACCAAATCCACGTGCAGTAATGGCTGCTGCTCCGATACGAATACCACTTGTCTTGAATGGTGACAAGGTTTCGTAAGGAATTGAGTTTTTATTTAGGGTAATATTGACTTCATCCAGCAAGTTTTGAGCAACTTTTCCGTTTTCTACAACCTTAGTCACATCCACTAGGAAGAGGTGGTTTTCAGTCCCACCAGAAATAATACGGAAATCAGGGTCTTGCAAGAAGACATCTGCCATAGCCTTGCTGTTTTTGATCACATTAGCAGCGTATTCCTTGAAGGCTGGATCCAAAACTTCTTTGAATGAAACTGCCTTAGCTGCAACAACATGCTCCAAAGGACCGCCCTGAATACCTGGGAAAATAGCTGAATTGATTTTCTTAGCAAGTTCTTCGTCATTAGTCAAAATCAAACCACCACGTGGTCCACGAAGGGTTTTGTGGGTCGTTGTTGTAGTGATATGAGCGTATGGCACTGGGCTTGGGTGGAGACCAGCAGCAACCAAACCAGCGATATGAGCCATGTCCACCATGAGCTTAGCTCCAACAGCATCAGCAATTTCACGGAATTTTGAAAAATCGATAATTTGAGAATAGGCTGAAGCACCTGCTACAATCAATTTTGGTTTTACTTCTTGGGCTTGTTTCAAGATAGCATCAAAGTCCAAGAGTTCTGTTTCAGGGTCCACACTATAAGACACAAAGTTATAAGTTTGACCTGAGAAGCTGACAGGAGCTCCGTGGGTCAAGTGTCCACCTGCTGCCAAATCCATCCCCATAACAGTATCACCTGGCTCAATCAAGGCCATGTAAGCAGCACAGTTGGCTTGGCTTCCTGAGTGAGGTTGGACATTGGCGAATTTAGCACCGAAAATTTCTTTTGCACGTTCAATGGCTAGACTTTCTACTACGTCTACTACATCTGTTCCACCATAATAACGGCGTCCTGGGTAGCCTTCGGCGTATTTATTCGTCAAGATAGACCCTTGAGCTGCCATAACAGCCTTGGAAACTACATTTTCCGAAGCAATCAACTCGATATTGTTTTGTTGGCGTTCCTCTTCTTTGGCAATAGCATTCCAGAGATCAGCATCGTATGCTTTAAAATCATCTTTGTCAAAAATCATAGGTCTTCTCCTTTATTGTGTGACAGGTCCTTTAGTTTGTTTTACAATAAGAAAATAAACTAAAAGATGCGAATAAACCGTTTCTGCACTTTATCACAAGTATAACCAACTTTTTCATAAAATGCATGAGCAGCCAGACGATGATCGGCAGAGTTTAAGCGGATAAACCCATAGCCGCGTCTTTTTGCTTCTTGCTCCAACCCTTGCAATAAGCTTTTACCAATACCTTGCCCTTGCGCTTGAGGTGAAACTGCTAAGGCTAAAATATTAAATCCTGCTTTAGAATAAAGTGATTCATAGACCTCAGCGTGGACATATCCAAGCAAGGCATGACTAGCTTCATCCTCATAGCCAAGAAGGAAATGATGGGAATCCTGATCCAGTCTAGCTAGTTGACTAGCTGTCTCCTCTTGACTAAAAGAATAACCCAACGCCTCTTGGTTGATATCACAAATAGCTTTCACATCGGTTTCTTGCAAATCTCTTAGCATCTCATTCCTCCTCAAAAGAAATCTCTGGCAAATGAGCAAGAATATCTTCTCGCTTAATTGCCCCTTGGCGTAAGATTTTCACCTTGTCTCCAGACAAGTCCAAAATAGTTGAATCCTGTCCAGTTAGAAAAGCATCGTCTTCCAGCCCCAAAACCTCTTGGTCAAAATCCTCTAGAATTTGATTAAAGGTCACTCCACTTTCCTGACCTGAAATATTGGCAGACGGCCCAATCAAGGGTCCTGTCTCTCGAATCAAATCAAGGGTAATGGGATGACTAGGCATCCGAAATCCAACAGTTGCAAGACCAGAATTGACCCAATAGGGAACTCGGTCATTAGCTTCAAGGATAATGGTCAAGGGACCTGGTAAAAAGATCTCGACAAGTTTGGGTAGATAAGCTGGCTGATTCTTTGAAAAGTGCAAAATATCTTCTAGAGAGGCGATATTTAGGTTAAGCGCCTTGTCTCTAGGTCGACGTTTGAGTTGGTAAACATGATCAACTGCTTTTTCGTCTAAAGCCTTGGCAAAGAGACCGTAAACTGTCTCTGTAGGTAGAACGACAGCTCTACCATTTTCCAACTCTTGTTTAATCCTGTCCATCATCAACCACGACCATCCTATCTTGACTAAACTGGTCCTTGAGCGTTCGTACTCGTTTTTCAGGAAGCTGTTTCCTAAAGAGTTCGGGAACACTTTGACCTTGCTTGTATCCAATTTCAAGGTAAATCTTACCACCATCTTTGAGATAGTCTTTTGCATCTTCCGCAATTCTACGGTAAATAGCTAGACCATCCTCGTCTGCAAAAAGAGCTAGATGAGGTTCCGAATGCAAGACATTCAAGCCAACCTCTGACTCATCTTCACGAGAGATATAGGGTGGATTGGATACAATTATATCATATTTTTCAGAAATTTCTGCAAAACAATCAGATTTTTTGAAAAATATATTAAGTTTTTGATTTTTAGCATTCTCGGACGCAAGGTTAAGAGCCTCTTGGGAAATATCTGCTGCCGTCACCGACCAAGCTGATCTGTTTTTTGCTAATGCAAGGGCAATGGCTCCACTACCTGTTCCGATATCCAGAACTGAAAAATTCGTCTCAGGATTTTCAGCCAGGATAAGCTCCACCAACTCCTCTGTTTCTGGACGAGGGATCAATACTCGCTCATCAACTTTTAACTGCATTCCATAAAAATCTGCCTGACCAATGATGTACTGTGCCGGTTTATGAGTTGCTAACTGTTGGAAAATTTCTTTTACAAATACTTCTTCCTCTTCCGTCACTTCCTGCTGGAGGGCAAAAACGAAATCTGTAAAAGATAGATTTTTCAGGCTACGATAGACAAAAGAGAGGCTTTCAGCTTCCTCTCCTTGTCTTATCAACTCTTCTTCAAAATCTGAAAATAATTGAGCTAATTTCATTATTTGTTTAATTCTTCTAATTTTTGTGTTTGGTCATAGAGCACCAAGGCATCCACAACTTCGTCCAATTTACCAGACAAAATGGTATCTAGTTTTTGGAGAGTTAAGCCGATACGGTGATCTGTGACACGGTTTTGTGGGAAGTTATAAGTACGAATCCGTTCTGAACGGTCCCCAGTACCGATTGTCGACTTACGCTCAGCGTCTTGTTCATCCTGAGCAATCTGAGCAAAGTGGTCAGCAACACGGGCACGAATGATTTTCATGGCCTTCTCACGGTTTTTCTGCTGGGTACGTTCTTCCTGCATCTCAACCTTGATATTGGTTGGCAAGTGAACGATACGAACTGCTGTCGCAACCTTATTGACGTTCTGTCCCCCAGCACCAGAGGCGTGATAGATGTCGACACGAAGGTCTTTTGGATCAATATCATATTCAACTTCTTCCACTTCAGGCATGACAAGAACTGTGGCAGTTGATGTATGGACACGACCTTGGCTTTCTGTCACAGGGACACGTTGCACACGGTGGGCACCTGATTCGTACTTAAGCTTAGAGTAAACAGACTGACCTGAAACCATGGCAACGACTTCTTTGAAACCACCGACACCGTTCATAGAAGCTTCCATAACTTCAAAGCGCCATCCTTGAGCTTCAGCATACTTTTGGTACATGGTTAGCAAATCTCCAGCGAAAAGTGCTGCTTCGTCTCCACCAGCAGCGCCACGGATTTCAAGGATGATATTCTTGTCATCGTTTGGATCTTTAGGAAGGAGCAAGATTTTCAGTTTTTCTTCGTATTCTTCTTTTTCAGCCTTGGCATCTTTGAGCTCTTGCTTGGCCATTTCTTCCAAGTCAGCATCTCCACCTGATTCCTTAATCATCTCTTCAGCGTCAACGATGTTTTGAAGGACTTGTTTGTATTCTCGATAAGCCGTCACTGTATCACGGCTTGAAGCCTCTTCTTTTGAGAGATCCATGAAACGCTTGGTGTCCGAAACCACATCTGGGTCACTGAGCAACTCTCCTAATTCTTCATAACGGTCTTCTACAGCTTGTAGTTGATCATAGATGTTCATTTTTCTTCATTCTCCTTATTGATTTCAGGCGCAAAATAATGTTTACGGCAAACTGAGATATAGGTTTCGTTACCACCAATCTGGATCTGTTCTCCATCGTAAACGGGCAGTCCATCCTGTATTCGCAAGACCATAGTCGCCTTTTTCTTACAATACTGGCAAATGGTCTTAATCTCATCAATCTTATCTGCTAAAAGCAAGAGATACTTAGAACCTTCGAACAGTTCATTGCGAAAGTCATTTTTCAAGCCAAAAGCCATGACAGGTATGTCTAACTCATCAACAACACGAGCTAGGTCATAAACATGATGACGTTTGAGAAACTGGGCTTCATCAACCAACACACAGTAAGGTTTTTCTGATAAAGCTCGGATATAACCGAAGATATCAGTTGTTTCGTCAATCGCAATGGCAGGGCGTTTCATGCCAATTCGACTCGACACATAGCCAACACCGTCACGCGTATCTAGAGCTGAGGTCATAATGACAACACCTTTTCCTTGCTCTTCATAGTTATAGGCCACCTTGAGAATCTCAATCGTCTTACCAGAGTTCATGGTCCCATAACGATAATACAACTGTGCCATGCTATTATTTCACGTCCATTTCTAAATTTTTGCTACATTCTAGTATATCATAATTTTCTTAAGCTTTAAACGGCAAAATGTGGTAAAATAGAAGAAATCAAAAACTAGTGGAGGAAGCTATTATGCCATTTGTACGCATCGATTTATTTGAAGGACGCACGCTCGAGCAAAAGAAAGCTCTTGCTAAGGAAGTAACGGAAGCGGTTGTCCGCAACACTGGAGCCCCTCAATCTGCTGTCCATGTCATCATCAACGACATGCCAGAAGGAACCTACTTCCCACAAGGGGAAATGCGCACCAAATAAGCTAGCTTAAGCAGAATTGCTTAGGCTTTTTCAATCTCCAAGTAGCATCCATTGAAGAAATAACCCAAATTTGTTACAATTTGAAAAGAGACTTGGAGAATTTTCCAAGAAAAGAGCTATTAATTAAAGGAAACATTATGATTACACGTGAATTTGATACCATCGCTGCTATCTCTACTCCACTAGGTGAAGGGGCTATTGGTATTGTCCGCCTGAGCGGAACAGAAAGTTTTGCCATTGCGCAAAAGATTTTTAAAGGAAAAGACTTGAGTCAGGTTGTTAGCCATACCCTTAACTACGGTCACATCGTTGACCCTCAGACAGGAAAAGTCATGGACGAGGTTATGGTTGGAGCTATGAAGTCTCCAAAGACCTTCACTCGTGAGGATATTATCGAGATTAACACTCACGGCGGGATTGCGGTGACCAATGAAATTCTCCAACTAGCTATCCGTGAAGGAGCTCGATTGGCTGAACCTGGTGAATTTACCAAACGTGCCTTCCTAAATGGACGTGTGGACTTGACTCAGGCTGAAGCAGTTATGGATATCATCCGCGCCAAGACAGACAAGGCCATGAACATTGCGGTCAAACAACTTGATGGTTCCCTTTCTGATCTTATCAATAATACCCGTCAAGAAATCCTTAATACACTTGCCCAAGTCGAGGTCAATATTGATTATCCTGAGTATGACGATGTTGAGGAAGCCACTACTGCTGTTGTCCGTGAAAAGACAATGGAGTTTGAACAATTACTAACTAAGCTTCTTAGAACAGCCCGTCGTGGCAAAATCCTCCGTGAAGGAATTTCAACTGCTATCATCGGACGCCCTAACGTTGGGAAATCAAGCCTTCTCAACAACCTCTTGCGTGAAGACAAGGCAATCGTAACCGATATTGCTGGTACAACTCGAGATGTCATCGAAGAATACGTCAACATCAACGGTGTTCCACTAAAATTGATTGACACAGCTGGTATTCGTGAAACGGATGATATCGTTGAACAAATTGGAGTTGAGCGTTCGAAAAAAGCCCTCAAGGAAGCCGACTTGGTTCTACTGGTGCTAAATGCCAGTGAACCACTAACCGCCCAAGACCGCCAACTCCTAGAAATCAGTCAGGAGACTAATCGCATTATTCTTCTTAATAAAACCGACCTGCCAGAAACGATTGAAACTTCAGAACTTCCTGAAGACGTTATTCGTATTTCAGTCCTAAAAAACCAAAATATTGATAAGATTGAAGAACGTATCAACAACCTCTTCTTTGAAAATGCTGGTCTAGTCGAGCAAGATGCTACTTACTTGTCCAACGCCCGTCATATTTCCTTGATTGAGAAGGCTGTTGAAAGTTTGCAAGCTGTTAATGAAGGGCTGGAACTAGGTATGCCAGTTGACTTGCTTCAAGTTGACTTGACCCGTACTTGGGAAATCCTCGGAGAAATCACTGGGGATGCTGCTCCTGATGAACTCATCACCCAACTCTTTAGCCAATTCTGTTTAGGAAAATAAGAAAAATCCATGATCCTTCATTCGGTCATGGATTTTATTGTCTTTATTAGTAATCTGGTCTTAAAACCCCTGTTACAGTTGCCTTGGTTGCTTCGTAGTCGCCATCTACGACAACCTTGACAATTCGTTTGGCATCTTCTTCTGGTGCTGGAACTAGAGGTAGACGAGTTGGACCAGCTTCAAATCCCATATAGTTGAGAACTGCCTTGACAGGAGCAGGACTTGGATAAGAGAAGAGGGCATTGACCTTAGGAATGAATTTACGCTGAATAGCTGCGGCTTTTTTCATATCGCTTTCTGCAATTGCAGTGAACATCTCGTGCATCTCATCCCCATTTGTATGAGAGGCAACAGAAATAACCCCATCCGCACCAAGGTTCATGGCATGGAAAGCATCTCCATCCTCACCAGTATAGACCAAGAACTCTTCTGGTTTGTGCTCAATCAAGTAAGCCATATTAGCCAAGCTAGTACATTCTTTGACACCAATAATATTTGGATGGTCAGCCAAACGAAGCATGGTTTCTGGAGTTAATTCTACAACTACACGCCCTGGAATGTTATAGATAATAATTGGTAGGTCAGAAGCATCTGCAATGGCCTTAAAATGCTGATACATTCCTTCTTGAGAAGGTTTGTTGTAGTAAGGAACAATAGCAAGTCCAGCAGCAAAACCGCCAAATTCCGCTACTTCTTTGACAAACTCAATAGAGTCACGCGTATCATTAGTACCTACACCCGCAATCAAAGGTACACGTCCATTGACAATCTTCTGTACAGCTGCAAATAGCTCCAATTCTTCATCGTGAGTCAAAGTTGGACTCTCAGCTGTCGTCCCTGCGAGAAGAATTCCATCCGTATGATGGCTCAATAAATGCTCAATCAAGGCTGGAATAGCGTCAAAGTTGATGGAACCATCCTCATGGAAGGGGGTAATAAAGGCTGTGATGATTTTACACTCTTTTAAATCTTGATAAGACATGAGAAACACCTCTCTATTTCAAAGAAGGAGTTCATCTGAACTCCTAAACAATATGACTATTTTAATTCAAATTTCAATTCAGCTGTTGGACGAACCAATCCACGTTCGTGAAGAGTTTCTGCAATCTGAACTGAGTTCCAAGCAGCACCTTTGAGAAGGTTATCTGAAACAACCCACATGTGAATTCCTTTTTCAGCATCCAGGTCTTTACGGATACGACCAACAAAGGTATCACGTGAACCAACTGCATTGATAGCTTGCGGATAAATTTGATGAGCTACATCATCTTCGAGAACAGCACCTGGGAAGGCTGCGATAGCTGCTTTTACTTCTTCGATTGGAGCAACTTCTTTTGTTTCGATGTAAACAGACTCAGAGTGAGCTGACAAGACTGGAATACGCACACATGTTGCAGATACTGCAATGCTATCATCTTCCATGATTTTCTTAGTTTCCTTTGTCATCTTCATCTCTTCGTAAGTGTAATCATTGTCAGTGAAGACATCGATTTGTGGAAGAGCATTGAAGGCGATAGGATAATGTTTCTTGTCACCACCTGAAGGCAAGATTTCCGCATGCAAATCACGTGGGGTTACACCATCAATCAAGACTTCACGAAGTTCACGTTGTGTCTCAAGAATTGCTCCCATACCAGCACCTGAAACTGCTTGGTAAGTTGAAACAATGATACGGTCCAAACCCCATTTTTGGCGAACTGGCTCAAGAGCCACCATCATTTGAATTGTTGAGCAGTTAGGGCAGGCAATGATACCGTTGTGGGCATCAAGTGCATGAGCATTGACCTCTGGAACAACCAAAGGAACATCTGGATTTTGACGGAAGTAAGATGTATTATCTACTACTACCGCTCCAGCTTTAACCGCGTATGGTGCATATTTAGCTGATGTAGAACCACCTGCTGAAAAGAGAGCAACATCAACTCCTTCAAAAGCTGTTTCAGTCGTTTCTTCAATCGTAATATCTTGATCTTTAAATTTCAAAGTCTTGCCCGCTGAACGTGCAGAAGCAAGTAAACGAATTTTATCGATTGGAAGTGTTGATTCTTCCAACATTTTTATCATCTGAGCTCCGACAGCACCTGTCGCGCCGACTACAGCAACTGTATATCCCATAAATAACCTCTTTCGGAATTTTCTAAAAATTTCTATAATAGATGTATTATACTACTTTTTCCATGAATTGCAAAGCTTTTTCATCATTTTTTGGAAAATAAAAATCCCCAGTCGCTAGACTAGGGACTAAGAGGCATCTTCATGTGATGAGCAGGTTCACACAACTCATCAAGGTCCGCTCCTGCGTTATGACCTCCTTATGCTCAATAGTAGTCCGAAGACTACCTATCGACTCATCGCGTCTATTATATTACTAGAAATAAGTGGTTTTGTCAATAAGAAATTTTTTCAGGATGACTTTTATTATACAAAAGTCAGAATTTTTTCTCGCGATCATAAGAAAAAACTCTTGTGCTCAAGAGTTTCCCTGTAAATATCATGCTAATTGCCGGGATTGAACCGGCGACCTCATCCTTACCATGGATGCGCTCTGCCAACTGAGCTAAATCAGCTTACCTAAAAAGTATACTATAGTTAGAAAATCTTGTCAAGTTTCCTTAGATATTTTCCATAAGAAAAAGCCAGGTAAAGGCTACCTAGCCTATCTTCTTCTATTTGCTTAAATCGATTCGACGACCAATTTTACCGATAATAATCGCTCCAATAATCAATGAGGCAAATTCACCGATACCTGTTGTAAACCAAGTAAGGAAGAATGGTAATTGCGCTACGATATTCAACTCGGCAGCGATAGTAAACATGGAAATTGAAAAGAGGATTGAGAAGAAGAAATGATCTTTTCGAATCAATCCGTTAAAAAGATAATCCTTGCTGTATTTTGCAAAAAGCCAAACACCTAGACTGAGGAATACTAATGTTGATCCACCACCAACAAAGACATCTAGCAGTCCGAAGCTAAAGAAATTAGCAATCATACAACCGATAGTAACTCCGATGATGTACTTAGGATTGTAAAAAGCCATAAAGTTCATCATTTCTGAAATACGGAACTGATAAGCACCATAGCTAATAGCATTTAAGGGTGGTGTGACAGTTAAAACGACATAGATAGCAGCAACGATTGCAATATCTGCAACATCACGAATAGTTAATTTTTTCATCTTTTCTCCTTTGGCGGTTGCCCGCGTGTAATATGCTTGGTGAAAGAAGCTAAGCACCAAGGGTTGATTCAATCAACCTTACCAGTATAGCACAATAACTTGCTTTATGCTATACTAAAAGTATGAAAAAACGCATTCAAAGTCTCTTCGAGAATGAGCTCTTAGCCTATCTCTTTTTTGGTATAGCAACTACTCTTGTCTCCATTCTATCCCGATTAGTCATTTATCAATTAACCCATAAAGAACTCCTTGCTACTGCCCTAGCAAATATTATCGGTATCCTCTTTGCCTTTATCACAAATGATACAATTGTATTTAAGCAAGCAAGGAAGAATCGACTTATCCGTTTAGTGAAATTTTTTCTTGCCCGCCTTTCTACTTTTCTGTTAGATTTGCTCCTTACTTTTCTATTTGTAACCCAGTTTCCTAATATTATCGGGCAATTTGTAAATTATAATATTAATAAGGTTAATAGTGTTGAAACAGTTATTGCACAATTCTCAATAATTATCCTCAATTACATTTTTAGTAAGGTATTTATTTTTAAAAAATAAGAAAAATTTTAAACATATAGCTTGCAAGAATTTCTTAATTAATATATAATTAAGTGTAAAAATTTTTTGAAAGGAAATTATGAAAATGTTAAAAGATCTTAAAGCATTCTTGCTTCGTGGTAATGTTGTTGACCTTGCTGTCGGTGTGATCATTGCCACTGCTTTTGGTGCAATCGTTACATCACTTGTTAACGATATCATCACTCCACTTATTTTGAATCCAGCCTTGGAAGCTGCGAAAGTACAAAACATTGCTGAGCTTGCTTGGAATGGTGTTACATATGGTAAATTCTTGAGCGCTGTTATCAACTTCCTAGTTATCGGTACTGTTCTCTTCTTTGTAATCAAAGGTATTGAAAAAGCTCAAAGTCTTACTAAGAAAGAAGCTGCTGAGGAAGCTCCAGCTGGTCCAACTGAGTTGGAAGTACTTCAAGAAATCAAAGCCCTTCTTGAGAAAAAATAATCAATTAAAAGGATCTAGCACAAAGCTAAATCCTTTTTTCTTTACTCTTTTGGTAACTTACCTGCTTTTTCAAGCATTTTCTTAATAAGATAAGGCATCTTAACATTTTCCCGACCTTTTTTCTCAATCAGTTTTTTCACAAATTCCGGCATTTGTAAATCTTGAGATTCGGCCAAGATATTTTTAGTTTCATCCGAAGGAACTAACTCATCAAAGGTTTCTTCTTCTGGGAGAAATTCCTTAAATTCTTTGTCCTCATTAGCTCTGACTGCATTAACCAAGGCATCAATCAAACGAGAATCTGTATTTGGCATTGGTGGACGATGATAGTTCACCCCCAATTCCTGACACAAGTCATAACATTCCACATCATTATCAAACAAGACTTCAATGTGCTCACTGATAAAGCTGATTGGTACAAAAATATAATGATCAGGATGTTCTGTCTGTTCTTTGAGATATTCCAAAACATCTGGCTTAATCCATGGAATCCCAATATCACTTTCACTTTGCCAAGTGTTAGTATATTGCTCAGAACTCAAACCTAGTTTTTCAGCGACTAGCTTGCTATTTTCAAAAATTTGATCGATATAAGGATCACCAAAATCCAAGGCAAAAATAGGCACACTGTGGGCTGAAAAGATGACTTTAAAGCTATCCTGCTTTACTTCTTCTTTTAAAATCTTAGCAATTTCATCTGCCCAATAGTTTAAGAGCGCTTCTTCTTGATACCAGTCCTTAATGACCAAAAATTGAATTTGCTTGCTTTCTAAAAATTTCTCATAACCCATGACAGAGTAAAAAGAATAATGAGGCTCCAAAATCAAACAAATACATTGCTCGATTCCGTCTGCTTCCATCTGACCAATCACATCTGGGATAAAGGGTCTAGAAAACTTATTAGCAAAATAAACACTGTATTCATTACCCAGCCTGCCTTCTACCAAGGCAACCTCTTCTCGAGTAATTTTTTGCAGAGGCGTCCCTCCAATAAGTACATAATTATCATAGAGTGTTTGAATCTCGTGGTCTTGAGGTCTCACTCCGCGACGAATATTTGTGAAAAAATCAGCTACACCTTCAAAGGTAATCTCTTCTGGCGAACCAAAGGTCATCATTAAAATTGCTTTTTTCATAACTGCTTCCTTGTGATATTTTTATCAAATTTATTTTATCATGAATCCACTGATAAGTAAACGCCAACATAGCGAATTTCCCTAACTTCTGTCTTTTGTTTTTCTCTTCTTTCTATGATACAATGGAAAAAATGAATTCAAAAGGAGTTTTTTATGACTTATCCCAATCTCTTGGACCGTTTCTTAACCTATGTTAAGGTCAACACGCGCTCTGATGAACACTCTACTACTACTCCAAGTACACAGAGTCAGGTTGACTTTGCGACAAATGTCCTAATTCCTGAAATGAAACGTGTTGGACTACAAAATGTTTATTATCTACCAAATGGTTTTGCAATTGGGACCTTGCCAGCCAATGATCCATCTTTAACACGAAAAATTGGCTTTATATCTCACATGGATACTGCTGACTTTAATGCCGAAGGAGTTAATCCCCAGGTAATTGAAAACTACGATGGTGGTGTGATTGAACTTGGAAATTCTGGTTTCAAACTCGGTCCAGCTGACTTTAAGAGTCTTGAGAAATATACAGGACAAACGCTCATCACAACAGATGGAACAACCTTGCTAGGAGCTGATGACAAGTCAGGGATTGCTGAAATTATGACTGCTATTGAATATCTAACTGCTCACCCTGAAATCAAACACTGTGAGATTCGTGTTGGCTTTGGTCCAGATGAAGAAATTGGTGTTGGTGCCAATAAATTTGATGCAGAAGATTTTGATGTGGATTTTGCCTACACAGTTGATGGTGGCCCACTAGGTGAACTTCAGTACGAGACTTTCTCAGCAGCTGGTGCTGAATTACATTTCCAAGGACGCAATGTCCACCCTGGTACCGCCAAAGGTCAGATGGTCAATGCCCTTCAGCTAGCAATTGATTTTCACAATCAACTTCCAGAGAATGACCGACCTGAGTTAACTGATGGCTACCAAGGTTTCTATCATCTTATGGATGTGGCTGGAAGCGTTGAGGAGGCGCGTGCAAGCTACATCATTCGTGATTTTGAAAAAGACGCCTTTGAAGCGCGTAAAGCAGCTATGCAGTCTATCGCTGATAAGATGAATCAAGAACTTGGTAGCGACCGTGTCACCCTAAACTTGACAGACCAGTACTACAATATGAAAGAAGTCATTGAAAAAGATATGACTCCAATTACCATTGCCAAAGCAGTTATGGAAGATTTGGGTATCACTCCTATAATCGAACCAATCCGTGGAGGGACAGACGGCTCTAAGATTTCCTTTATGGGAATCCCAACTCCTAATATCTTTGCGGGAGGAGAAAATATGCACGGACGTTTTGAATACGTCAGCCTTCAGACTATGGAACGTGCAGTTGATACCATCATTGGTATCGTAGCTTATAAAGACTAAAAAGACGAGGTAGCTCAGCTACTTCGCCTTTCTTTTTATTCTGCTGGTTTTTCTTGATTTCCAGTACTTATTGTAGATTCTGTTGTTTCCTTTTCTGAAGCTGGTTCAGCAGGTTTAGAATCTGTTGTGTTGCTCGGTTTGTTTTCGTCGCTTGCAGTTTCACTGTTAGATTCTGCAGCCACTGATGTTTCAGTTTCGGAACTTGTGTTCTCACCATTTGACTCAGCATTTGTCGCTGGAGTTGTTTCTTCACTTGCGCTTGATTTTGACTTGATTTCTTGATTCAAGACCAGAATAGCTTTTGTCAACTCAAGTAAAGCAGCTTTATCTTTACTCTTAGCAGAAAGTTGGTCTAGTAATGCATCCACCTTATCAAAGTCTTCATCAGAACCCTTATTGTTTTCTAAGTATGCGTGAAGCGACATAAGAATATCGTAGAGTTTTTGATAGAGTACAAGTGTCTGAGGATCTTGCTCAGCATTTTCCTTCTCTTGTTGAAGGGCGCTAGCGATACGAGTCAAGACATCTTTTATCTGACTGTTTACTTCATCCAAGTCTGCATCAGCCTTGTTTGTGGCAGCTTTGAGATTTTCTACTTCTTCTGCCAAGGATTGTCTGATTCCTTCTTCTTGGATTTGTTCCAAGAGTTGATGTGCCTTGCTCAAGAGGCTTTCTACCTCTTCCTTGCTAACATGATTGACATGTTCTTCAGGCATAAAATCTCCGTACAATTCTTTCAAGAAGCCATAAATAGCTGTCTTGGCAGTTTGGTTATCTACTTTTTCAGTATCTAGAACTGTTTTCGTTGATTTCGCAGTAGTTGGTTGAGCTTTCAAAGCTTCTTCCACTTCTTGTTTTGCCTGATAGATGCTTGGGAATAATTTGTTCAATTCTGCTGCCTTAAGGAAGGATTGAGATTGATACAAGGTCCAAGTCAACTGAGCCACTTTGTTTCGAAGTTCATCATTTAAACGACCGTCATTTACGTGTTCGTAGAAATACTTGATGTATTCTACAGTTGTAACACCTGTTCGATCATTAAAATCTTGAAGAGCTTGAAGTTGTGATTCAACCGCTGCTAAAGCAGCCTCATCTTTTGCCAATTTAGCTTCTTGAAGTCGAACAAGAAGGTCTTTCTTAGGAAGTCCATAAGAGTCTGTATCCAGTGTATTGATTTTATCAATCAAGGCTTGATATTTCTTATCTAAAGCACTTGTTTCAGTAGGTTTAACACTTTCATCAATATGGATATATTGCTTATCAAAGAGATCAAGTGTCGCAAGATAACCTGCTGTAGAGTTAGTTGCCAGTTTCTTCATGTTTTCAGTAAACTGACCTAAGGCTAACTCAATCTGTCTTTGTTCGATAGGCTTGTCTTTGTAGATGCTTCTGCTATCAGCTAGAAGTTGATCTACTTTTGCCAAAACTGCCTTTTCATCAAAAGCTCCAGGTTGGTAGTTAGATTGAAGAGCTGGAATTTTATTTTTCAAAGCCACTTCATAGCCCTTAGTTTGCACCTTGATGTAGTGATTGTGGTCGCCATGAGGAATCACAAAACTACCATTTTCTACCTGTAAACTATAAGGAGACACACCATCTCGCAAAGCAGTGGTATAGAGTTCATTTAGGAAATCAAGTTCTGGATTTCCAGTTTGGAGTGGAAGTCTAACATGTTCCTTACGAACAGCATAGGGATGGATATGAGTTGGATCGTAGGCTTGGTCTGGATTTCCAAAGACAAAGAATCCGTTTGAAATTCTAATCGCTTCAAGTGGAACACCATAGGTCTTAGAAATATAAGCAATCTTTTCTTCATCGCTAGCATCTCGTGAGAAAGACTCTACCGTTTTAGCAAGAGGTTTTACAGGCTCTGCATCATGATGTGTTTTCAGATGATCCTGAGCTGCCTTAATTTGCTCTGCTGTCAAATCTTTCTTGAAGAAGTAATGATTGTGATCTCCATGTGACATGACAAAACCTTGTTCATCCTCACTGATGACACGATTGGCATCAAAACCGTGATCATGGTCTTCATCATGATGGTGTCCATGATGATCTTCATCGTGATCATCATCATGAGCTGGATTTGGTGTTGCTGTATTTGCCCCTTTCAAGTGGTCTTGTGCGGCCTTGATTTGATCAGCAGTCAAATCCTTCTTGAAGAAGTAATGATTGTGGTCACCATGACTCATGATAAATCCTGATTCATCTTCCGCAATAATACGATTAGCATCAAAGCCGTGTCCACCTTCTTCATGTTCCTCATGTGAAACACCAGGATTGATTGGAAGAGATGGCGAAGGTGTTGTTAGGCCATTGTTTGGAAGAGTCGGTTGACCAATTTGGTTCGCCTTAGGAATGTAATGGAAATGATCGCCATGTCTTACAATATAAGCTGTAGCAGTTTCTTCGACAATATCTTTAGGATTAAAGATATAACCATCAGATGTTGAAGAGATAGCCTTATTTGTAAGCAAGGAAGGATGATTCAAAGTAGATGGACTGCTTGGAAGACTTCCTAGACTAGACGCTACTCCATGAGGTTTTTCATTTGTAGAGACCGTAGAACCAGTTCCACCGATAGGCACCATTCTAGCAATCTTTTCTTCTAAAGGAGAGAGCTTGCTGTAAGGAATAAAGTGATAATGATCACCATGCGGAATCGCAACACCATTTGGTGTACGACTGATAATCTTAGCAGGGTCAAAGACTAAACCATCTGATTCACTGTAACGCTTGTCGCTAGGTAAATCGTAGAGTTCTTTCAATAGACTTTGGAGATTCTCAACTTTGCTTTCTGGCTTGCTAGTTAATCCTTGCACTGTAGATTGAGTATTATTCTCACTAGACGTTGAAGAATAGCTTAGCTGACTTGGTTGCGTATTTTTGCCAGCTAAATGAGCTTTTGCTGCTGCTAACTCACTAGCAGACAAATCACTTTTTGGAATATAGTGGTAGTGACCTCCGTGAGGAACGATATAAGCATCACCAGTATCTTCGATAATGTCAGCTGGATTAAAGACATAACCATCATCTGTCGTATAGCGTCCCTGAGATCTTGCTACAGCAACATCAGAGCTGACCTTCTCATTATCTTTGACGTGTTCTTGTTTTTGACGATTGATTTCATCCTTAGTTCGAACATTATCAGCATGAGCTACATCTTTCAGATAGACATAATATTTTCCATCAACCTTGATGATATAACCACCCTTAACCTCATTGACGATATCTTGGTCTTTCAGTTGATAGTTTGGATCCTTCATCAAAAGTTCTTCACTAAAGAGGGCATCATAAGGAACTTTCCCATTATAGTAATGATAGTGGTCACCGTGTGACGTTACATAGCCCTGATCTGTAATCTTAATAACAATTTGCTCAGCCTGAATTCCTTCCTTTTGGCTGACCTGGTCTGGTGTCAGTTTTTCAGTTTTCTGACTTGACTGACTGCCATCCACATAAGAGACACGATTATTGTCCTTATTTTCCTGCGAGCGATGCTGGTTCAGTGCATAGGCGCAAAGACTCAAGGATACGATAACAGCTGATCCGGCTGCAATATACTTTTTACTGAATTTCATAAATTCCTCATTTCAATAAATGATGAAGCTTTTTCAAAGACTTCTTTTCTCGGTTAAACAGTTTTTCTAAACCGGTTATTTAACCAATTAATTAACCAGTAAATAGTTTACCTTTTTTAAGTTTATCTGTCAAGATTTTTATGTCATTTTAAAAAAATAAAAGTCAGTATTGCTACTGACTCTTACATCATCTTGATTTATAGGATAAAATTTATACCGCTGGTTTTGTCGTTACTGACTCACTACCTTTTAACAAATCAAGTAATTTTTCTGCTTCTGCCATGATACCATTATTATCCATGGTTTGAAGACTCAAATTATTTCGTAAACCAGCCAGGCTCTCTGTCGCATTGGCTTTCAAACCAGCATCCGTTACTTTATCAAGTAAAGTTTCTACTTCTTTGAGCTTAGCTTCTACTTTTTCAGTCTCTACTTGAGGGACTTCATCTTCGTCTGTTTTATCTTTAGACTCCTCCGCTGTCTCTTCTTCATCAGTACTCGGTTTATAAAGATTATCTACTGAAGGATTTAAGGCAGCGTGATTCTCTTTTTCATCAGATTCAGGGCGAGTTGGCTCACTTACTTCATCATGTTCCTTATTTTCATTATGTTTACCGTCTTGGTCTGCCTTATTTTTACGAACATGGTCGCTGGCATTTCCCCAACCATTATCTGAGTGAGGACGTTCTTCAGGATGTTCAACATAATATTTTACAGTCGCAAAGAGATCCTCAAGGCTATAACCCTTAGGTGCTTCATAGAGTCCTTCGTCAAACCAACCAAATTTAATGTTATGGTAATGGTCGTAATGAGGTATAATTAAGCTACCATTTTTAACTTCAACAGTATGTTGTAGATTGTAAGGAATATGATCAAGTGGGACCTTCTTAGCAGCTTTCACTTTATTATAGATTGCTTCTACTCCTTTAACCTCAGTATTTCCTGAACCCTGATTCTCTGTTGGAGGAGGTGTCAAACCTTTCTCTTTAGCATAAGCCTGGGCTGCCACTCTTTCAGATTCAGACAAGCTCTCTTTCTTAATCCAATGACTATGAGTCATATGCGGAGTTACATAAGCATCTCCCTCATCACTGGTAATATCACGAATGTCAAAGATATATCCATCTTCTGTTGTATACTTACCTGCTAATTTCGCTAATTTAATTTCATCGTCTGTATAAGCAATTTGAGCATTTGGTTTTCCAAGTCGCTCTGGATGGGTAATTGGTGCTAGGAATGCCAATAAATCATCTACCAATTTTCCTTTATTAGAAGATTTATCATTCAAGCGTTCTGCTAATTTATCTAAAGCTTGGAAGTCAGAAGTACGACCTTTATTTTCAGACAAGGCTTTATGAGCCTCGGCCAATAAATTATATGCTTTATCATAAAATTCTTGATCACGAGGAGCGACATTTTCTTTCTTCGCAACTAGCACATGTGTTTCTTGAGTTTTCTGAGACAAGTGATTTTCAATAGCGTCAATCTTATCCTTAGCCAGGTCTTTAGCTAGAACATAACGACTAGCACCCTTATCCTCGAAAATATAACCGTCGCCAACTTTTCTAACAACCTGGTTGACATCAAGTTCAGTCGGTTTATTTTCCACTGGTGCTAGAGGTTTGGTAGTAGGGGCTGGCTTCAGAGGAGTAACACTTGGCAAGACACTGCCATTTTGTCCCTTGACAGTTACCATACGAGCTAATTTTTCTTCCAAAGGTGACATTTGTGAATAAGGGATAAAATGATAATGGTCTCCGTGGGGCACTGCTACACCATTAGCTGTACGTTTGATGATTTGTGCCGGATCAAAGACTAAGCCATCTGATTCAACATGACGTTCTGACAAAGGTTTGGCATACAATTCACTTAAAAGTGTTGAAATGTCTTCCCCTTGATTTTGATGATAAGTTGGTGTGACAGTCAGATTAGGAGTTTCTGTCAAACTTGGTTGGGCCGGACTCGCATTATCACTACTTGGTTTACTTGAACTTGTAGAAGAATGGGAGCCCTGTTTACCATTCCAATAAGCTTGGGCGGCAGCCAATTCTCCTGCTGACAAATCACTCTTAGGTATATAGTGGAAATGATTGCCATGCGGTACAACAAAAGCATCACCTGTATCTTCAATCACATCTGTCGGACTAAAGACATACCCATCATCCGTTGTATAGGCGCCTCCAGTTCCTCTATTCGGTGCCTGCGTATTGAGATTAAAGTTTGGATTAATGGTTGAACTTGTTGTTGAACTTGTTTTCTCAGGACTGCTTGGCTTCGAATTGTCAGAATGACTTTGAACTGGCTGACCTCCAATTGGTAGATTTCGAGCCAATTTTTCTTCCAAGTCAGACATTTGCGAATAAGGAATGAAATGGAAATGATCCCCGTGAGGCACTGCCACACCATTGGCAGTTCGTTTTGTAATCTGTGCTGGGTCAAATACTAATCCATCAGACTCCACATGACGTTGGCTAAGTGGCAAAGCGTACAATTCTTGAAGAAGACTAGCTAAATCCTCATTTTGACTCTCAAGAGTCGCTGCAGGATTTTGAGGAGTCTCAGATTGACTCATTCTCAAACTAGACCTTGTTCCAGCTCTGCTAGAACGATATTCAACCGTACTTAATTGATCACCTTTTCCAGATAAGAAGGCTTGGGCAGCAGCTAATTCACTAGCAGACAAATCACTCTTAGGAATATAGTGGAAGTGATTGCCATGAGGGACGATATAGGCATCGCCAGTGTCCTCAATGATATCAGATGCATTGAAGATATAACCATCATCCGTTGTATAACGTCCTTGGGCTCTCGCTGCAGCAACAGCATTATCTGTGCTTGCATTATGATTATGACTATGTTCCTGCTTCTGACGTTTTATCTCTTCTTTTGTCCGAATATTGTCCGCATGAGCCGCATCTTTAAGGTAAACATAGTATTTCCCGTCTACCTTAATTACATAACCACCCTTGATTTCATTGACAATGTCTGAATCCTTCAACTGATAATTCGGATCTTTCATCAGCAACTCTTCACTGATGATAGCGTCATAAGGAACCTTGCCATTATAGTAATGATAATGATCTCCATGAGAGGTTACATAACCTTGATCCGTAATCTTGATGACGATTTGTTCGGCGTTGATTCCCTCTCTCTTACTGACTTCATCTGGTGTCAAATTCTCTGCCTTTTGACCAGCCTGATCACCGTCTATATAAGCAACTCGATTAGAATCTTTCTTAACTTGACTAGCTTGATAGCGACCAAGCTCGTAGGAACAAACACTTAGGGCAAGAACTACCACTGAACCTGCTACATATTTTTTATTGATTTTCATTCTTTCCTCATTTCAATTCTTCTGCTAGAACACTCATATTTTCTTCCAGATTTTCTAAATAAGTCTTGTCATTTTGTGGGTCTGCCTCTAAAGGATTCAGAGTTTTAAGACCCACACCTGTTGATTTGACAAGAGTTTCAGCTACTTTTGAAGAAGCGTTGCTTTCTGTAAAAATCGTTTTAACCTTATAGGTTTTAACAAATTCCTGAATTTCAGTTAGTTGTCTTGGACTTGGTTCTTGTTCAGGAGAGATACCTGCAATACCCAGTTGATTGAGTCCAAATCGCTTCGCTAGATAAGAAAAGGCCGTATGTTGTGTTACAAAAGTCTTCTGACTCGCTTTTTCAAATTTAGGTTGGAATTTCTTAGTCAATTCTTGAGCTTTTTTGATAAAGGCTTGCGCATTTTTTTGATAAGTTTCTTTATTCTCACTATCAACCTCTGAAAGTTTATCAGCTATAATTTGGGCTTCTTCGCCAGCTTTTTCAGGATCTAGCCAAGTGTGAGGATCATAAAGCGTTTTTTCATCAACTCCATCACCTGCTTCCACATCTTCTAGACCAGGGACACGATCCAATGTCATTCCTTCAGAAGCCTCTAAAACCTTAACTTTGGATTTTTTTAGATTTGGATCCAGACTTCCTGCCCAAGATTCGAGCGTATGCGAATGGTAAACAAAGACATCTGCATCATAGATAGCTGCGATATCGTTTGCCGAAGGTTCAAAGGAGTGAATTCCGCTACTTGACTGAATCATTCGAACATCATTCAAGTCACCTGACACTTCCTTGACCATAGCATAGATAGGATAGAAACTGGTTACAATTTTCATCCCTTTCCCTGTCTGGATTTCCTTTTGACCACAGGCACCTAAACACAAAAGAAAGACACTTAACAATACTAAAAATAAACTTTTTTTCTTCATAGATAACTCCTTAACTATTTAATTAACTAGTTAATATTCTACTCCTAAAAATTTAATCTGTCAAGCTATTTTTAGAAAAAAATTGAAATTTCTTTCACATATAAAAATCTGCTGAGTTTCAACAACTCAACAGACTTTTACTTTATTCTTCAATCGTAGAATTCTTATAGCCATAAGTAAAGTAAATGATACTTCCTATCAACAAAGCAATCAAGAAAGCAATCCAGGTTTCCATATTATACTGCAACATGAAGGATAAACAAATGATGATTGATAAAATTGGTAATAAGGGGACCAATGGTGTTTTAAATTCTCCAGCTTTGGGCATCCCCTTTTCTCTCCGTAAGCGAATCAGGCCGTAAGCTAGCATAATCAAATAGGCTAGGGTACAAATATTTAAGAAAGCTGCGATACTAGCAAGAGGAAACATTCCTGCTGCTACTGCTGAAGCTAGACCGGTCAAGATAGTAGCATTTTTTGGTACCTTGCTTGTTTTGGTCAGTTCTTTAAAGGCAGCAGGCATCAAGCCGTCACGCGCTAAACTGTAAATCATACGAGATAGGGCATAGGTCATCGAGATACAAACCGTAATCAAGGTCAAGATAGCCACCAATGACACATAATTAGCTGCCCAACTAATCCCAACGCTGCGAAGGGCAAAGGCAACAGCATCGTCGACATTTAGATGACTATAGTGAACCACACCAGTCAAGACAAGCGTCACCAAGGCATAAAGAATGGTTACGATAGAAAGCGATAAGACAATCCCTCTAGGAATATTTTTTTGAGGAGTCTTGACTTCATCTACAGCCATAGAGATGGATTCAAAGCCCAAAAAACCAAAGAACATCAAGGACGCCCCAGCCATAATACCCGTACTAGCACCATATATTTGGCCAAAACCATAAGGGGCAAAATTACTCCAGTTATCAAGTTTGATATGCCAAATTCCTACTAAAACAAAGAGAGCTAAAGCGGAAAATTTCAAAATCACTAGAATAGAATTAAAGCGTAAGGCCGCCTTAGCATTAAGTAAAACCAGCGAGGTAACTAGAACCAAGACAAGAATAGGCAATAAATCAACAAATGTCCCTGCTTGAGGATTAAAGGTACCATTTAAAACCTGAGGAAGGGCTATCCCGTATTGAGAGAGCAAGCCTTTAAAATAAGCTGCCCAACCCGAAGCCACACCAGATATGGCTGTCATGAATTCCATCATGGTTAACCAACCAGCCAACCAAGCTGGGAATTCTCCTAAAATAGCATAGAGATAGCTGTAGGCACCACCTGTAGCGGGTACTCGCGAAGCAAATTCTGCAAAAAAGAGGGCTGATAATCCCACACACAAGGCAGAAATGACGATTGAAATCACTAGCGCTGGACCCGCTAGAGTTGCGGCTGCAGTACCTGTTATAGTAAAGACACCTGTCCCTACCATGGCTCCGATACCTAACAAAATCAAATCCCATAACTTCAAATGCCTGTGCATCTCCGTTTTATCCAAACTAACATTCTTTGTTCTAAATATATTCATCTTTGACTCCAAAATAAAATGATGATTCTATTTTACCATAAATATAGGATATTTGTGAATATTTATAAAATAATTTTCTAAAAAAATCTGACTACTCTCTTGTAATCAGATTTTTATCTATTCTAGTTCATTTCTTTAAAGGCTGCTTCTGCATCCGCATTGCTGATAACACCAAATTGTATCTTTCCAATCTTTCCTTGACTGTCAATTAGATATTCTGTAGGAATGCTTCGAATTTGATAAGCTTGGAAGGTGGTTGCTTTGGTATCATAAAGAACTGGGATATCCTTATAACCTTGATCTTGGAACCATTGTGGGAATTGCTCAACAGTTTTTTCACCTTGAATTCCTGGTGCAATGACACTAAGAATTTCAAAATCACGATCTGGTTTCGCCGCTAATTCCATCAACTCAGGCATACTTTTTTTACATGGGCCACACCATGAAGCCCAAAACTTCAAGTAGACTTTCTTGCCCTTATAATCAGATAACTTAACTTCTTTGCCATCCATTGATTGCAAGGTGAAGTCTGGAGCCTCTTTTCCAACAGCAATTTGTTGTACAGTCGTTTGTTGCTGTTGTTTTGGGGATTGTTCTGGTGCTTGAGTCTTTTTAGTCTCTTCCTCACCACAGGCCATCAATACAACTACTGACAAGAGGCTTAAGCCAGCAAACATTATTTTTTTCATTTGTTCTCCTTTATTCAAAAATTCCAGCTAGAACATTTACTTGTCCTAATAGTAACAAAATTCCCATTAAAATAATAAGGAAACCACCAATTTTCTTCAGTAACATCATATGACGTTTGATTTTACTAAAATAAGGCATCACTACACCAGAAGCTAGAGCCAAAACCAAGAAAGGAATAGCCATCCCTAGAGTATAAATCAAGGTATAGATAGCTCCTTGCCAGGCGCCATTGCCTCCAGAAGCAGCAAGTGCTAAAACAGAACTTAAAACTGGACCAATACAAGGCGTCCAACCAAAGCTAAAGGTAATACCAAGTAAAAATGCTGACCAATTACGATTAGAATCTGATTTCTTAAAAGTAAAGCTTTTTTGAACTTCTAATTTCTTAAAATGAAAAATTTCCATCTGGTGAAGGCCTAAAATGATAATAATTGTTCCCATGGTATAGCGAAACCAATTGGCATAGAGAATATTCCCAAAGTAACCAGCACCAAATCCTAGAATAAAGAAAATGAGTGAAATGCCTACGATAAAGCAAAGCGTTCGAATCAAGCCGGACCACGCAACTTTTCTACCAAACAAAGAAAAACTTTTTGCACTTTCCTGATCATCCAGCAAAATTCCAGTATAAACAGGTAACAGAGGAAAAATGCAAGGGGAAAAGAAGGACAAGATCCCTGCTAAAAAAACGGAGATTGAAAATACTATCGTTTCCAATAAAAAACCAACTTTCTTAATAATTCTAATTCTATTTTACTATAATCAATTTCATTTGTATGATTTCTGCTACGCAATTTGAATTAGTCTGTACTTGAAATATTTTCCGCTACTAGTTCATTCAGATTCTGGCCCTTTTTTGCCTCCTATACACAAAAAAAGCCTACTGCCCAAGCTAGAAAGCTTGATACAATAGGCTTTTGGAAGGTTGATTATTTAACAGCGTCTTTAAGAGCTTTACCAGCTTTGAATGCTGGAACTTTAGAAGCTGCAATTTTGATTTCTTTACCAGTTTGTGGGTTGCGACCTTTACGTGCAGCACGCTCACGAACTTCAAAGTTACCAAAACCAATCAATTGAACTTTTTCACCAGCTGCAAGGTACTCAGTTACTGCTGCGAATACAGCTTCAACTGCTGCTGCTGAGTCTTTCTTAGTCAATTCTGTAGCTTCTGCTACTTTAGCGATCAAATCTTGTTTGTTTGCCATGTTAATGATTCCTCCAATTTTATTTCTAATTAACAAATATAATCATATCCTAAAATCCCTTTTAGGTCAAGTTAAAAACGCTATTTCTTCCCATTTTATTTATTTTTTTAGGAGTTGTAACGTACTAAAACAGCCCAAGCATTCTCACCCGTGTGAGTTTGAATAATAGAGCCCGTTTCCAAAACTGAAATAGGCTTTTCAACATAAGCTTGTAAGCTTTCTTTCATCTCTTTTGCCCAATCAGCACTACCAGAATATGAAATTCCAATCTCTGCTACAGAACGTTCAGAGAGCGATGTTATCAGTTCATCCAACCATTTTTTAAAAGTTTTAGCTCCACGACCTTTAACGATTGGCTGCAATTCATGGTCCTTCATCTGCATGACAACACGTATATTGAGAAGTGAGCTCAACAATCCAGTTACACGCCCAATTCGTCCACCTTTAACAAGGTTTTCCAAAGTCGAAACGCCAATATAGAGTTCTGTGTGGTTTTTAACCTCTTCTACATGAGATAAGATTTCCTCCAACTCTTTGCCTTCTTGCGCTAATTTTGCAGCCTCAACAACTTGGAATTTCAAGGCTTGGTCAGTGAAGGAACTATCAATAACTGTTACATCGGCAGTAGATAAGCTAGCACCTTGACGTGCCGCTTCTACAGTGCCAGAAAGGGCGTGAGACATATGAATAGCAAGAATCTGGCTACCATCTTTGCATAGGTCTTCAAAAACTTCAGCAAAGACACCTACAGGTGGCTGACTTGTTTTTGGAAGATTCTTACTTTCTTGCATCAACTGAAGAAATTTACCTTCTTCTTTCAAATCCGCATCAGAATAAACAACATTATCAATCATTACAGATAACGGAACAACAGTGATATCTAATTGTTTTACTAGTTCAGGTTCAATAGTAACAGATGAATCGGTTACAATCTTAATTTTTGTCATAGTATCAATCTTTCTATTTTAGGATTCAGATTGGTTTTCTTACTTTTAATTATATCAAAAAAAGATTAAAAATCCTAATGGAGTCATTCAAATTTTCCTTAAAAATTTGATATAATCTACTTATAAGAAAAGAGGTCCCTATGATTAAAAAAATTTATCCCATTTTAACCATTTTACTAGGTGCTGCTATCTATGCTTTTGGTCTAACTTATTTTGTAGTTCCTCATCATCTCTTTGAGGGAGGGGCGACAGGTATTACCCTCATCACCTTTTATCTTTTTAAAATCCCTGTTTCTCTCATGAACCTGCTGATTAATATTCCCCTTTTCATCCTAGCTTGGAAGATTTTTGGAGCAAAGTCCCTCTATTCTAGTTTACTAGGAACCTTAGCCTTGTCCGCCTGGTTGGCCTTTTTTGAACGTATTCCCCTTCATATTGATCTTCAAGGTGATTTACTAATCACTGCCCTTATAGCTGGGATTCTATTGGGAATTGGTCTTGGAATTATCTTTAATGCTGGAGGTACAACTGGTGGTACTGATATTCTAGCTCGTATTCTCAACAAGTACACTCATATATCAATGGGAAAACTGCTCTTTATCTTAGATTTTTGTATTCTCATGCTCATTCTCCTAATCTTCAAGGACTTGAGATTGGTTTCCTACACGCTCTTATTTGATTTTATCGTTTCGCGTGTCATTGATTTGATTGGCGAAGGTGGCTACGCAGGTAAAGGATTTATGATTATTACCAAACGTCCTGACCAACTTGCTAAGGCGATTAATGATGACCTAGGTAGAGGCGTTACTTTCATCTCAGGTCAAGGTTATTATAGTCAAGAAGATTTAAAAATCATTTACTGTATTGTCGGAAGAAATGAAATTGTGAAAATGAAGGAAATGATTCATCGAATTGATCCTCAAGCCTTTATAACTATTACAGAAGCTCACGAAATCCTTGGAGAAGGATTTACCTTTGAAAAAGAATAAAAAGAGGTCTTGTAGTGACCTCAAAAGTTAGACTACATCATCTATCTTTTGGGTTACAGACAACCTCTTTTTTAATTACCCAAACTCTTAAGACCAATTTCGAGCTACTTCTTCATCAGCCTTTAACTGATCCACTAATTGGTCAACTGAGTCAAATTTGGTCATATCTCGAATACGATCAAGCCAATAAACCATGACGGTTTCCCCATAAATATCTTGATTAAAATCAAAAATATTGACTTCAAAACGTGCTTCTTCTCCATCAAAGGTCACATTTTTTCCAACACTAGCCATAGCGCGATACTTCTGTCTTTGAATCTCAACATCAACAACATAAACACCATCTGCTGGCATATAAGTACGGTCTAAAAGTACCAAATTAGCTGTTGGATAACCAATCGTACGACCACGAGCGTTACCATGAACCACCATACCTCTGGATGGAAGCGGTGCCCCCAAAAGTTCTCCTGCTTCTTTCACATTGCCATCTAAAATATCTTGACGGATACGAGTTGAACTAATCTTTCCTTTCTCATCTTCTACAGGTGGGACAATGATAACCTCTCCATCAAAGTAATTCTTTAAATCTTCTGCCGTTTTTTTGTCAGAACCAAATGTATAATCAAAACCTGCAACAATAATTTTGGCATTCATAGCCTTGATATAAGTCGCAAAAAATTCTTCTGCTGTGAGACTAGCAAATTTGCTACTAAAATCAAGGAGATACAATTCTTCTACACCTTCACGCTTTAATTTTCTCTCACGTTCAGCAGGGTTCAAAATATGCAAAAACAAATCCGGATGATAAGGCTCTAAAGCAATCTTTGGAGATTCATTAAAGGTCATAACTACGATAGGCAACAAATCTTTCATCGCAGCCTTGTTGGCAACACGAAATAGTTCTTGATGTCCCTTATGTATACCATCAAAATAGCCGAGAACAACGACCGAATCGGATGGTGTGCCAATATCTTTTTGGTTTTTTATAGGAATAGTAATAATCATAAAATAATTATATCATAGTGATAGCTATTTCTGGAACAGAAAATCTGAAATGTCGTTTTTTTAACCTGAAGTGTAGCATTTTAGAAGAATTTTGGTTTTAAAATCAACATAACGTACAAGAGATTGACGTAAGAATCTTGAAATCAGAAAAACGCATCACATCAGCCCTTAAAACTTGATATAATGCGCTTTATTATGAAAAGTTCTAGTAAATTCTTTATAAAATCAACTTCTAGTAGTCTTTTCACTTTTTACTAATAAGTTCCTTCTTCACCTTGGCTAGTCAAGATAACAGGTCCGTCTTTCGTAATCACGAATTGGTGTTCATATTGACAAGATAGGCCACCGTCAATAGTCTTATGCGCCCAACCAGTCTTCATATCTGTATCAATTTCCCAATCACCAGTATTGATCATCGGTTCAATGGTTAAGACCATTCCTTCACGGAGACGAAGCCCACGACCTGCAATACCATAGTTAGGAACCATTGGTTCTTCATGCATAGTTGGGCCAACACCATGACCAACCAAATCACGCACTACACCGTATCCACGACTTTCAGCGTATTCTTGAATAGCTGCACCAATATCACCAATACGGTTCCCAACAACGGCTTGCTCTATCCCCTTATACATGGCTTCTTTAGTTACATCCATCAGATTTTTCACTTCTTCGGACGGTGTACCAACTGCATAAGCCCAACAAGAGTCTGCTAGGCCACCAGAATAGCTCTGGGTGTATTTTTTCATTTGCTCAACATTGTTGAAGTTTAATTTTGAGACATTCAGGTCAGATTTAGCAATTGGACCTCCCAAAACCATATCAACTTTGAGCAAATCACCATCTTTCAAGATATAGTGACGAGGGAAAGCATGAGCCACTTCATCATTAAGAGAGCAACAGGTAGCATAAGGATAGTCCATCATGGCACCGTCAACTCCAATCTGAAGCGGAAGGAAATTTTCTTCCTTACAACGACGGCGAACGTATTCTTCAACTTCCCACATATCTACGCCAGGCTTAATCAAATCACGCAAGCCAATATGGATACTTGCTAAAAAATCACCGGCCTTATCCATGGCTTCGATTTCACGAGCTGATTTTAATGTTATCATTTTTTCTCCTAGTTTCTAATTAATTTTAACGGTTACATTTGCTTTTGAAACAATCTGGTGACCATGATAAATATCGTAATCAATAATAGCTGACCGTCTCGTATGATGGATAATACGGGCTTGAATACGCAATATATCATCTATCTGAACAGCCTGCAAAAAGTAAATTAGCATCTGCTCGATAATGAGATTGCGCCCACTATTCACAACTAAATCTTGGGTCATGTGGGTCAGAATTTCTGCCAATACACCATTAGCCAAAACTCCGTTTTTCTCAAGCATAAAGGGTTCCACTGTAATGACTACTTCATCATGGTGGTAAGAAAGTTTTTGACCAATCTGCTCAGAAAAAGTTGGTAGAGCCGAAACTTGGGAACGACTCATCTTCTCCATGACATCTCGTCGTGTCACAACTCCAAGCAAGGTTTGATTATTCCGAACAACCGGTACCATTTCAAAGTCTTCAGCAATCATCCGTTGACTCACATTAGCAATATTTGTTGATAATCCAACCAAAAATAGACTACGAGACATGACCTTATCAATTGTCGTGCTTGGTGATTTATCACCAGCATCTCTCATAGTTACAACTCCAATAACAACCTGATGTTGATTAATAACAGGGAAACGGCTGCTACGATTCTTACGAACTAAGTCCAAATAATCTTTGACTGTGTCGGTTTCTCTCAGAAAACCATACTCATGACTTGGGCGATAAAGTTTCTCAACTGTCAGAATATCAGTCTTGATTTGTACATTTGACAGGGCTTTATTGATCATGGTCGCAATGGTAAAAGTGTCATTCTTACTTCTCAGAACTGGAATTCCTTTTTGATTGGCCAGTTTAAGCACATCATCATGAACCTGAAATCCACCTGTAACCAGAACTGCATTTTCATTTTCCAGCGCTAGTAATTGGATACGAGTACGATCTCCGACAATCAGGAGCCCACCATCGTGAAGGTAGGACAAGATATTTTGTTCAGTCATGGCACCGATTGAAAATTTACTAAATTCTCTCTCTAAACCTTCTTGCCCAGCCAAAACCTCAGAAGAAGTCACTTCTGCAATTTCAGCAAATGTTAATCTTTCGATAGCAACTTTCTGAGATTTGACTCGGATAGTACCACTTCTTGGGCGAGTCTCTACAATTCCACGATTTTCAGCTTCTTTAATGGCCCGATAGGCCGTTCCATCACTGACTCCCAGATGGTTTGAAATGCTACGAACACTGACCCTTTTACCTACTGGTAATTCCTCCAAATAGCTTAGAATTTCCTGATGTTTACTCATTGAATTCTCCTTTTACATACCGAAATTCAAGATAATCCCGCATTTTTCTTGTGTAGCGATCACTTCCCTTAAACTGACGGAACAAACGAAATCCAGCCTTAAGAGCAACTCTTTGGCTAGCTTCATTTTCAAGGTGGGTAATGATAGATAATTGTTTTAAGCCAAATTCCTCAAAAGAAAGCTGACAGAGTTTTTTAACAACTTCTGTCATGAAACCTTGACACCATACATCTTTTCTCAAAAAATAACCAAGTTCTGCTTCTTTTTTAATTTCATCTAGCTTCTCAAACTTAATTGAACCAATCATTTTTTCAGTTTTCTTGTCACAAATAGCCCATACACCTAAAGGTGACTTCATAAAATAATTGGCCAGTGCGTATTGACTCTCCTCCAGACTAGCTTGACTTGGAAAAACGAATTGTAAATTTTCTGGATTTGAAGCTATCTCATGGAAGTCCTTACCATCACTAAAAAAGAAAGGACGCAAATACAAGCGATCCGTTTCAAAAAAAGAAAACATTGCTAATTTGGTCCAAATATTCATAAACACCTCTACGGTTTATTCTTCAACAAGTGTAATATCCGCTCCTAGATTACGTAATTTTTCAATAATATCTGAATAACCACGTAAGATGAACTCAATATTTGTAATTTCAGTTTTGCCTTCAGCCATTAAACCAGCAATGACAAGTGCGGCCCCAGCTCTAAGGTCAGTAGCTTTTACATTTGCACCACGCAAAACACGTCCACCAGTATATAAAATATGGTCGTTTGTAGTCGTAATATCTGCGTCCATCTTTGCTAGTTCAAAAACATGGTTTACTCGTTTTTCATAAATGGTATCAATAATGGTACCACGCCCTTCCGCTGTTAACAAGAGAGGAGTAATTGGTTGTTGCAAGTCAGTAGCAAAGCCTGGATAAGGAGCTGTCTTAATATTGATTGCTTTCAAATTAGACTGTTCTTCGACAAAAATACTGTCTTCAGATACAGTCATTCTCACTCCCATTTCTTCCAACTTAGCAATGAATCCTTCTAGGTGTTCATAAAGAACATTATTAATCCGAATTCCCTTACCAACTGCAGCAGCTAAGGAAATGTATGTTCCCGCTTCGATACGATCTGGAATTACCTGATGACGCGTTCCATGTAATCTTTCAACACCATCAACAATGATGATATTGGTCCCAGCACCACGGATATGAGCACCCATATTATTTAAGAGAGTGGCAACATCAATAATCTCAGGTTCTCGGGCTGCATTTTCAATAATAGTACGACCATTTGCTTTAACCGCAGCAATCATCGTATTAATCGTCGCACCGACACTAACCGTATCCATGTAAATACTTGCGCCGTGAAGTCCTGTATCTTTAGCAGATAACTTCATGTTATCACCCTCGTAGCTAACAGTAGCTCCCATAGCTTCAAAAGCCTTAAGATGTAGATCAATAGGGCGAGGTCCCAAATCACATCCACCAGGTAAACCAACAGTAGCTTCACCAAAGCGACCTAAAAGACTTCCATAAAAATAATAAGATGCACGAAGACTATTGATTTTCCCATAAGGCATTGGAATATTTTGAACACCTCTTGGATCAATCTCTAACACATCGTCATAACGCTTAACAGTAGCCCCCATTAACTCCATAATTTCGACAAGACTAGCAACATCGGAAATATCTGGAACACAATCCAAAGTCACCACATCATCTGCCAAAATAATAGCTGGAATCAAAGCTACGACACTATTTTTTGCACCACTAATGGTAATCTCACCTTGCAGAGGCAAGCCACCATTGATAACAATTTTTCTCATTTTAAATTTTTTATACTCTTTCAAAATTTCTAAAAAGGTCCTACGTTAAAGTATATCATAAATTCACCCTTTTTTCCATCATTTTCAACTATATTAGCTGAATCGGATTTATTGGTAAACGAGCTGTCTTGAAATGTTTTGCCCCTTTTTTGCCCCCTAAATAGAAAAATAGCCCTTCGGATAAAATCCGAGGGGCTAGAAACGTTGTTAAATCAACGGCCGAACTTTTGAATTTCAAGGTTCGGGATAAAATAGTTCACTGAACTATTTTATTTTTTCAAGTTGTAGAATGATTTCAATCCACGGTATTCTGCTACTTCACCAAGTTGGTCTTCGATGCGAAGCAATTGGTTGTATTTAGCGATACGGTCTGTACGTGAAAGTGAACCAGTCTTGATTTGTCCTGCGTTAGTTGCAACTGCGATGTCAGCGATTGTTGAATCTTCAGTTTCACCTGAACGGTGTGATACAACTGCAGTGTAACCAGCTTCTTTAGCCATTTCGATAGCTTCAAAAGTTTCAGTAAGAGTACCGATTTGGTTAACTTTGATAAGGATTGAGTTAGCAGCACCTTCTTGGATACCACGTGCAAGGTAGTCAGTGTTTGTTACGAAGAAGTCGTCACCAACAAGTTGTACTTTCTTACCAAGACGTTCAGTAAGAGCTTTCCAACCATCCCAGTCGTTTTCATCCATACCATCTTCGATAGTGATGATTGGGTATTTGTTAACCAATTCTTCAAGGTAGTCGATTTGTTCTGCAGATGTACGAACAGCAGCGCCTTCACCTTCAAATTTAGTGTAGTCGTAAACTTTACGTTCTTTATCGTAGAATTCTGATGAAGCACAGTCAAATCCGATAAATACGTCTTTACCTGGAACATATCCAGCAGCTTCGATCGCAGCAAGGATAGTTTCAACACCGTCTTCAGTTCCTTCGAAACGAGGAGCAAATCCACCTTCGTCACCTACGGCAGTTTCCAAACCACGTGATTTAAGGATTTTCTTAAGAGCGTGGAAGATTTCAGCACCGTAACGAAGAGCTTCTTTGAATGTTGGCGCGCCAACTGGCAAGATCATGAACTCTTGGAAAGCGATTGGAGCGTCAGAGTGAGAACCACCGTTGATGATGTTCATCATTGGAGTTGGAAGAACTTTAGTGTTGAATCCACCAAGGTAGCTGTAAAGTGGGATTTCAAGGTAGTCAGCAGCAGCACGAGCTACAGCGATAGACACACCAAGGATTGCGTTTGCACCCAATTTACCTTTGTTAGGAGTACCGTCAAGAGCGATCATAGCACGGTCGATAGCTTGTTGATCACGTACATCGTAGCCGATGATAGCTTCAGCAATGATGTTGTTTACGTTGTCAACAGCTTTTTGTGTACCAAGACCACCGTAACGAGATTTGTCACCGTCGCGAAGTTCAACTGCTTCGTGTTCACCAGTAGAAGCTCCTGATGGAACCATACCACGTCCGAAAGCACCTGATTCAGTGTAAACTTCTACTTCAAGTGTTGGGTTACCGCGTGAGTCTAGGACTTCGCGAGCGTAAACATCAGTAATAATTGACATTTTTTACTCTCCTTATGAGTTAAATTTTTTACACCTCTATAATACCTTAAAAGCCCTCCTTTTTCAAGAAAAAACGTTATCTTTGTGCAAATTTTCCTTAACTTTATAAAGTAATCGCTTTCTTTTGTCTGTTTTATTCTAACTTTTATGATATACTGTTTTCATGACAGATTTATCAAAACAATTACTTGAAAAAGCTCATGGTGGAGCAAAATTAAATCCGGATGAGCAAAGACGCTATCTTGGTACTTTTGAGGAAAGAGTTCTTGGATATGCAGATATTGATACAGCAAATAGCCCTCAGTTAGAAAAAGGTTTTTTATCTATTTTAGAAAATCTTCAGGAAAAAACAGAGCCACTATTTGTGAAGATTTCACCAAATATCGAATTTGACAAGCAAGTTTTCTACTTGAAAGAAGCAAAAGAAACTGATAGCCAAGCCACAATAGTTTCTGAAGACCACGCTTCTTCTCCTTTTGGCCTGATTATCCATAGTAATGCACCAGTACAAGTAGAAGAAAAGGACCTTCGACTTGCTTTTGCAAAACTTTGGGAAGATAAAAAGGAAGAACCAGCCAAAACATCCATCTGGAAAAAATGGTTTGGCTAAATCTTGTGCATATTTAATAAATGCCCAATATTGCTAGCCGTGTGTTCCAAATAGAGACTGGCATTTTTCAGACTATCTTCTAAAGGTTCACTTTTCTCCAAAATAGAAAAGGCAGCTTGGATATTTTCAAATGGTAAGGGAGGTAAATCCTCAGCAAGACTACCACAAATAGCAATGACAGGAACTCCGACAGGGGTTCTTTTTGCAACACCAATAGGCGCTTTACCTGATAAGCTTTGACGATCTAGCCTTCCTTCTCCTACAACAACCAAGTCAGCATGTGAAACTTTCTTATCAAAGTTGATTAGGTTCAAGCAGGTATCAATTCCCGACACGATATTTGCCTGAGCAAAGGCACACAAACCGCCAGCAATGCCTCCACCAGCTCCTGCTCCTTTTATTTCCAATATTGCAGGTGAGATTTTTTCATAAAAATCTTGTATTGCCTGATCTACGACTGCAAACATAGTAGGATGTAAACCTTTTTGCTTTCCAAAAGTGTAGGTCGCACCTTGAGGACCACATAAGGGACTCACGACATCTGCTAAAATACGAATTTGAACATCTTCAGGAATTTCATAGCGATTTTCTGTTGACATAGATGCTAAGTTTAATAAGGACTGACCGCAAGCCGGCAAGACATTTCCATCCCTATCATAAAATCGATAACCTAAACCAGCAGCAATCCCCAGTCCTCCATCATTACTGGCCGTTCCACCAACGCCGATATAGATTTCTTTAATCCCTTGAGCAATGAGATGACGAATCAACTCTCCAATACCACGAGTTTGGATTTTAAGTGGATTTCGTTTCTCTAGCGGAATCTTTTCAAGGCCAACTAAATCAGCAACTTCAAATAGCGCCAGTTCCCCTTTTTGAAAATAGCGCATGGCTTCTTTTTGTCCAAAAGGTCCTGTCACTTGCATCCATTTTTCTTCTAGGTCAAGAGAATGTCGAATAGCATCAACAGTACCTTCTCCCCCATCACCAACAGGGCAGAGGATACAGTCTACATCTGCTACCGATTGTTGGAAGCCTCTTTTTATTGCTTCAGCTACCTGTTGAGCGGACAAGCTTTCCTTAAACGAATCCGGTGCAATTACAATCTTCATATTTTCCCTCATTCTAAATAGTCAATCAAAGGAAGAACTTCTAAAAAATCTCTCTTATCAACATGATTCGATATTTCTTTTTTAAGCACTTCTTTGGCACAAAAAGCGATTCCTAGTCCTGCTGACTTTAGCATAAATAGATCATTGGCCCCGTCACCGATTGCAATCGTTCTTTCTTTAGGAAGTTTTAGTTTCTCTCTCCATTTTTCCAGAGTCTCTGTTTTAACCTGGGGACTGATAATTTGTCCAACTAATTTCCCTGTTAGAAAGCCACCTTGGACTTCAAGTTGGTTGGCAGAAAAATAGGCAATGCCAAGAGATTTTGCTAATCTCTCAACTATTGGTGTAAAACCACCAGACACCAGACCAACTAGGATGCCATTCTTTTGGAGGATAGAGATGAATTCTTGAACATTTGGCGATAGATGAATAGAGTCGAAAGCTTTATCAAATACAGAGACAGGAAGGCCTTCCAAGAAGGAAACTCTTTTTCTTAAACTACTTTCAAAGTTCAACTCTCCTCGCATTGCACGACTTGTAATCTGCGAAATTTCCTCCTCACGACCTGCCTCTCTACCCAAAAGATCAATCACTTCTTCTAGGATTAAGGTTCCATCAACATCCATAACACACAAGCCTTTTACTTGAGACATTAGTTCTCCTCTCTAAACAGCCCAAAAATCGTATGAAGTCATCATACGATTTTATCTATTAATTAACTAAACTGTGGTACAAGTCAAGGTATGACTTGCAGGCTGTATCCCATGAGAAATCACACTCCATAGCTTGTTTTTGTAGATTTCTCCAAACATCAGGATGATTTCTATACAAGTCCAAAGCTGTTTGGAAAGTCCAATTCAACCAGTAAGGAGATAGATTGTCAAAGCTAAAGCCAGTACCGCTTCCTTCGATTGGATTAAAGGCTTTAACGGTATCTCGCAAGCCACCAACTTCATGGACCAATGGCAAGGTTCCGTAACGCATAGCCATCATTTGAGACAAACCACATGGTTCAAAACGACTTGGCATAAGGAAGAGGTCACAAGCGGCGTAGATTTCTTGAGCTAGTTTGACATCAAAAGTGATATTTGCTGATAGCTTGTCTGGGTAGATTTGAGCAAACCATGAGAAAGCTCCTTCAAAGTCTGGATCACCAGTTCCTAAAAGAACAATCTGAACATCATTTTGCAAGATATGGTGCAGACTTTCCACCACCACATCAAAGCCTTTTTGACGTGTCAAACGAGAAACAATTCCCACCAGAGGAACGTCAGATCTAACTGGCAAGCCAACTCTCTCTTGTAATTTCGCCTTATTTTGTGCTTTTCCAGACAAATCTTCATGATTGAAATGATAGTCTAAAAGAGCATCCGTCTGAGGATTATAAAGATCAGCATCAATCCCATTCACGATACCAGACACCTTGCCAGACTCCATTCGAAGAATTTGATCCAAGTTACATCCGAACTGACTGGTCATAATTTCATGAGCATAACTAGGTGAAACGGTTGAAACACGGTCAGCATAAAGAATACCAGCCTTCATCCAGTTCAAACAGTTGTTCCAGCGAAGGGTGCCATCAGCGTATCGCTCAAAGCCAACTCCAAACAAATCCCATAACATTCCTTCTGAAAATTGTCCTTGGAATTCTAAATTATGAATAGTCAAAACAGTTTTTATTCCTTGATAGGATTGAATCCAACGGTATTTTTCCTTCAACAAGAAAGGAATCATAGCTGTATGGTAGTCATGAACATGGAGAAGGTCAGGAATAAAGTCAATCCTTTCCATAGCCTCAATGGCAGCAAGTTGGAAAAAGGCAAAGCGTTCTCCGTCATCAAAATCACCGTAAACATGACCACGGAAGAAATAATATTGATTGTCAATAAAGTAGAAAGTCACACCGTTTAAGACGGTTTTCTTAATTCCACAGTACTGCCTGCGCCAACCAACACTCACCTCAAAATGAAGAACATCTTCAATCTGATTTCCAAATTTAGCCTCTACCATATCATAGTAGGGGAGAATAACCGCAACTTCATGCCCAGCTTTTACCAGTGATTTGGGAAGAGCGCCAATGACGTCCCCCAAACCACCTGTTTTTGAAAAGGGTGCACCCTCAGCTGCTACAAATAAAATTTTCATGAATGAATATCCTCTGTTACTTTAGCACCTTTCTTAACGACGACTGAATGTTCTGCAGTTCCACGGATCACTACTCCATCCGCAACTTCAACACCCTTGTCCAAGATAGCATATTCTACCTGAGCACCTTCTCCAATAACAACACGAGGGAATAAGATGCTATCTTTAACCAAGCTATCCTTATGGACATGAATATTACGTGATAAAACAGAATTAGCCACTTGACCTTCAATAATACTACCAGAGGCAAACTGAGAAGTGCTTACCTTAGATGTATTGGCATAGTAAGTTGGCTCTTCATTTTTGACCTTTGTATAAATCTTTTGATTTGGTGAGAAGAGAGAGTAGAATTTTTGAGATTCAAGCATATCTTTATTAGCTTGATAATAAGACTCTACAGAGTGAATATTTGCAAGGTAGCCTGTGTACTCGTAGGCAAAAGCCCCTTCTTTGGCCGCCAAATCCCGTAAAACATAGCGCAATTTCTCTGGATGTTCTTTCTTAGCTTCTTCTTCTAAGCGTTCAATCAACCAAGGTGTATCAACGACAAAGATATCTGTGGACATATTGTAAATTTCATCTGTTGACTTGCTATCAAAGAGTTTATGAGAACGAACATGGTCTGTTTCATCTACTTCCAAGATTGCGTTCACTTCTGAAATATCTTTCTTAGGAAGTTTCTTATAAACAACTGTAATAGGCCCCTTCGTTGTGTTATGAAGGTGGAAAACTTGGTTCAAATCAATATTAATCAAAACATCACAGTTGAGTGAAACTGTTTGGTTTGAACCAGAACGTTTCAAATAAGTAAGAAGCTGTTGGTAGTACTCTTTTCCAACTGTACTACTTTCCACACGGGTATTGTAAATACCTAGATAGTAGTGGCTAAGAAGAGTTGACAAGCCCCACTCACGCCCTGAACGGATATGGTCAAAGACTGAACTGATATTGTCTTGTTGGAAAATACCGAAAATACTACGCACACCAGCATTAGCAAGACTTGAGAGCGGGAAGTCGATCAAACGATATTTACCACCAAATGGCAAACTAGCTACTGGACGGTGGTCGGTCAATGTTGACATATCATGAAAACCAACTGTGTTTCCTAAAATGGCAGAATATTTATCAATCTTCATCTGTTGCTACCCCCACTACTTCATCATATCCTACAACTTGTACTTCTTCTGTTCCATCAATTTCGACACCATCAGAAATAACTGCACCTTCACCAATAATGGCACGTTTGATTTTAGCTCCCTGACCAACAATTGCACCACTCATGATAACTGAATCTACTACTTCTGCCCCTTCGCGAACTTGCGCACCTGTTGAGAGGATAGAATGTTTAACAGTTCCATCTACGAAACAGCCATCGACAACCAAGGAATCTTCCACATGAGCATTTGCCCCAAGGAAGTTTGGTGGTGAAATTAAGTTTCTTGAGTAAATCTTCCATTGACGGTTACGGCTATCCAAGGCATTTTCTGGTGAAATATATTCCATGTTAGCTTCCCAAAGAGACTCAATCGTACCAACATCTTTCCAGTAACCATTAAATTCGTAGGCATAAACACTTTCACCTGACTCAAGGTAATTTGGAATGACATTCTTACCGAAGTCTGACATATCGACATTGCTCTTTTCAGCAGCAACGAGCATATTGCGCAGACGTTGCCAATCAAAAATGTAAATTCCCATAGAAGCTTTTGTAGATTTAGGTTGAGCTGGTTTTTCTTCAAATTCAACAATACGATTGTTTGCATCTGTATTCATGATACCAAAACGGCTAGCTTCCTTAAGAGGAACATCAAGAACTGCTACTGTCAAACTGGCATTATTATCCTTGTGAGACTGGAGCATATCATCATAGTCCATTTTATAGATGTGGTCCCCAGACAGAATCAAGACATACTCAGGGTTGACACTGTCGATATAATCAATATTTTGGTAAATGGCGTGGCTAGTCCCCTCAAACCAACGATTTCCTTCACTTGCAGAATAAGGTTGAAGAATAGAGACACCAGAATTGATACCATCTAGTCCCCAGCTTGAACCATTCCCGATATGGTTGTTGAGAGCAAGTGGTTGGTACTGTGTAATGACTCCAACATTGTTGATGCCTGAGTTGGCACAGTTTGAAAGAGCAAAGTCAATGATACGGTAGCGCCCACCAAATTGCACAGCTGGTTTTGCAATGCTTTGAGTGAGTTTACCCAGACGAGTTCCTTGCCCACCAGCAAGAATCAAAGCTAACATTTCATTCTTCATTTTCTACTCCTTTTTGGTTTTTACTTGTGACGGTTTTAGTAGGTTTCAAGCGGCGTTTGATTTTCCAAACACTTGCTCCCATAGCCGGTAGGGTAAAAGTCAAGGTCTGCTCATAATCTTTCCATAGTCCTTCTTGCGTTTGCACAGTTTGATTATGTTCTTTCCAAACTCCTCCCCACTCTTCTAACTCAGTATTCCAGACTTCTTCGTAAATCCCTGCAACAGGAAGTCCGATTGTAAAATCTTTTCGTTCAACAGGTGCCATATTAAAGATACAGACTAACATATCATCCTTCTTTCCTTTACGGATGAAGGAAAGAACACTCTGGTCTCTATTATCCGCATCGATGATTTCAATACCATCATAGCTGTTATCAATTTCCCACAGACAGCGGTGGTCTTTATAAAACTGGTTTAGCTGAGAAGTGAAATACTTCATCTTAGCATTCATTGGATCTTCTAGGTTAGACCATTCCAACTGTTCTTCAGATTTCCATTCTAGGAATTGGCCGTATTCGCTACCCATGAAAAGCAATTTCTTACCAGGGTGACAAATTTGGTAAGTGTAAAGATTGCGTAAGCCTGCGAATTGATTATAACGATCTCCCCACATCTTATGCATCATACTCTTCTTACCATGAACCACTTCATCATGCGAGAATGGTAAGAGATAATTCTCCTTGAAGACATACATAAAGCTGAAAGTCACCAGATTAAAGTCATATTTACGGTAAATCGGATCTTCTTCATAGAAACGGAGGATATCATTCATCCAGCCCATATTCCACTTGTAGTCAAATCCTAGACCATCTGAATCCTTGGTGTCAGTAATCTGAGTAGCTGATGAACTTTCCTCAGCTATCATCATAACATCTGGATGAGCTTGTTTAATGACATCATTCAAGCGTTTTAAGAAATAATAGCCTTCGTAGTTTAGATTGCCACCATCCTTGTTAGGCGTCCATGGTGCATCATCATAATCAAGATAGAGCATGTTGCTAACTGCATCCACACGAATACCATCTAAATGGTAAAAATCAATCCAAAACTTAATACTAGAAATCAAGAAGGACTGGACTTCATTTTTTCCAAGGTCAAAATTGAGAGCTCCCCAACCATAGTTGTGAGCCTTATTATGGTCTTGGTATTCAAAAGTCGGTGTTCCATCATAATAGGCCAAGGCATCATCATTGATAGTAAAGTGACCAGGTACCCAGTCTACAATAACGCCAATATTGTTTAAGTGACAATCCTCAACAAAATCTTGAAATTCTTCAGGACGACCATAGGCATGCTCTAAAGCAAAGTACCCCATAAGCTGGTAACCCCAACTCAAACCGAGAGGGTGAGACATCAAAGGCATAAACTCAATGTGAGTATAGTTCATCTCAACCAAGTAAGGAATGAGTTCATCTTTCAATTGAGCAAAACTATAAGGACTTCCATCTGGATTTCTCTTCCACGATCCAGCATGAACTTCGTAAATATTGACCGGACGCTCTTCAAAACTCAAACGTTTCCTACGAGCTAGCCAGAGACCATCCTTCCATTTTTTCTCTGGGATTTCTGTTAAAATAGCCCCAGTACCAGGTCGTGCCTCATACCGTACAGCCAAAGGGTCAATCTTCATCAGCTGATGACCATTTGCACGCGTGATATGGTACTTATAAATTTGGCCTTCTTGAGCAAGACTGGTAAAGACTTCCCAGACTCCAAATTCATTCTGTTCCATCAGAATTTGATTTTCAACCCAATTGGTGAAATCCCCTACCAAGTGAACAGCCTGAGCATTAGGCGCCCACACACGAAAAGTATAGCCATACTCTCCATTTTTTTCTTCCCTATGAGCTCCCAGATAGTGCTGGAGGTGAAAATTTTCACCTGTCATAAAGGTTTCTAAAGCTTGTTTCTTATCCATACACCCTCCTAATTCTGTAAGCGTTTTCTATAGATTTATTATACTACCTTTTTAGGGAAGATTCAAGTAAATTACGGAATTTGCAAAAAAATCTTTTGAAAGTCTTCAACAAATTCACTGATGTGTTCACTTGTAAATCAAGAAATTTTCAGAAACGCTTTGAAAACGAATTGTTTTTTTATAATACTATCATAAAGTTCGTTATTTAGCTAACAAAAATATAATTTTAAGTAAAAAAATAAATCAGGAAACGAATCTCCTGATTTTATTAACAGATAAAGCACCACAAATGAATTTAAATTGTAAATCTATTCTACAAAACTTTAAAGACGCTGGCACTGACGCCACCAACCATGTCTTTATCACTTAAATGGCTATTGGTCATCAATAGTTCTAGATTTCCAGCATTTTCAAACTGGAAGTCTTGCCCTTTAGCATTAAATGCAACCAGTAAATGTTCTTCCCCTTGAATCTCATAGACAATCCAACCACTATGTTCGTGGGCTGAATGAACAAAAACATGATGGTAAATCTCATCATAAGTTGGGTAAGAAAAGGCACTGCTTTCTGTCTTCAATCGAATCATCTGACGAATAAACTCAATACTATCTTGACGCTCATTAATCAAGTCCCAGTTCACTTGATTCACGCTATCAGGAGCATTATAGCTATTCATAGCACGTTCTCTATCATCATGGGTCAGCTCACCGTTTTCACCAGTCGCAACCAGTTTGGTACGACCAAATTCTTGACCGATTTCCATAAAGGCCATCCCCTGCATGAGCAGATTCATGGCTGTAGCAGTTTCGACCTTGCGCATGATTTGCTCTGAACTTTGGTCTGGATGTAGGGTTGCTAACAAATCGTGAAGATTGTAATTGTCATGGGCTTCCACATAGTTAAGTACTTGATTTGGATGTGTATAGGTTCCTAATTCACGACTGCCTAGGATTGCTTTGGCAAGAATTGGCTCTGTCGCAGCACCGCTGACAAAACCTGACTTGATAGCACCATAAACTTCTCCACCTTTGACAGCATCACGCTGATTGTCATTAAAGAAACCAATATTTGGCATCTGGTAGGCATTGTCTTTCTTGGCCTTATCATAAGGTGCAAGACCTGTTCCCATATCCCATCCTTCTCCATAAAGGATAATGTTAGGGTCAATTTCATCCAAACTCTGACGAATCATCTGCATTGTCTTGACATCATGAATCCCCATCAAATCAAAACGGAAGCCGTCAATATTGTATTCCTGCACCCAGTATAAGAGGGAATCAATCATATACTTGCGGAACATTTCGTGTTCACTGGCAGTTTCATTTCCAACACCCGTTCCATTCTGGAAGGTACCGTCTGGATTCATACGATAATAGTAATCAGGGACAGTTGTTTGGAAAGGTGCATCAACAACTGAGAAGGTATGGTTATAGACCACATCCATAATGACACCAATGCCAGCATCGTGATAGGCTTGAACCATGGTCTTCAAATCACGAATAACCTGAGCAGGATCCTCTGGATTGGTTGAAAGGCTCGTTTCTGGTGCATTATAGTTTTGTGGGTCATAACCCCAGTTGTAGGTTACATTCCCATCCTCATCGTATTCTTTGTGACGATCTGCGATTGGTTGCAACTGAACATAATTGTAGCCAAGCTTCTTGATGTGATCAAAAGCAGTTGACTGACCGTACTGGTTAACCGTTCCAGTCTGAGCAGCACCCAAGAAAGTTCCTCGAATATGTTCATCCACACCTGAGGTCGGTGATTTGGTCAAATCACGAATGTGCATTTCACAAATAACTGCCTTACATGGGTTTGCCAAGCGCCAAGTAGCATCAGAACCATGCTTAACCTCGAAGTGTTCAACTTGCTTTTCTGCATGGCTCAGAATAGCTGAACGTTTGCCATCAGGACTGGTTGCGATAGTGTATGGGTCGCGTGTCAAGGTTTGGTGATGGGGGAATTGGACTTGATACTGATAAGCCTTACCAACTAAATCTTCCTCAACCTCCAAACTCCAGACACCGATTGTATTGTCCTTATGATTATAGGAGTAGCTATTGCCTCTTTCCATCTCAAAAGTTTTCCAAACTGGTGCATCGTTAGCAGCTGATTCATAAACGACAACCTGCACTTCTGTCGCTGTCGGAGCCCAAAGAGCAAAATGAGCTTGATTATCCTCTACACGGCACCCTAATTCCCCTTGGTAACCCCAATGATGGTCAAAACTAGCACTGTTAATGGCCTTATCAAAGGCAAAAGGATTTTGATTTTTATAGAAAGGACTGGCAATAGCAGGATTTTCAGAATAATAAATTCTGTCATCCCCTTCCAAAATCCAGACCTCTGTTAAAAGAGGATAGTGATTAAAACGGATAGCATATTCTGTACTGGTTTGACCTGTATGAACGACAAAATTCAAGCTTTCTAAGGCATGAGCACTTGGGTGTTCAAAACTAAATAGGGCGCCAAAATAATCTTCTTTGTAGGTTAGCAAATCAATTCGCTGGTCCTGACTTTTTACAAAAGAGCAAGTATCGTATTCTCCATTCTTGCGATGGTAATGAATGCGCATAGGGTAGTTATACATTTTTTATCTTTCCTTTTTACTTCTATTTTCTTTCTATTTCACTAATAATTTTTTGTCAATCTCGTCTCAATTAACAAACATAGTCATATTATCTAAACTCTGTTTTTAAACGATCATTACAGGCTTTCTAGCCAAGCTTCATCTCGAACTTCAATTCCAAGTTCCTGTGCTTTTTGCAGTTTACTCCCAGCATCTGCACCAGCAACAATAAGGTCTGTCTTTTTAGAAACACTGCCTGTAACTTTGGCACCCAGACTTTCGAGTTTACTTTTAGCTTCTGAGCGCTTGAGCCGTTCCAATTTTCCAGTCAATACAACGGTCAAACCTGACAAGGCCGCATCCGCTACTACCGTCTGTCCTTTATAGTCCAGATTGACCCCAGCTTCTTTCAATTCTCTGAGGAGAATTTCAGAGCCTTCTGTCGCAAAATAAGTCTGGAGACTCTTGGCAATCACACCACCCAGACTTTCAATACTAGCCACTTCCTCTGGATCTGCCTGAGCCAGATTTTCAATCGAGTGAAAATGTTGAAGTAAAAGCTGACTGGCCTTGCTTCCGACATGGCGAATTCCCAAACCAAACAATAGTTTCTCAGCTGAGTTTTCCTTAGATGCTTGGATGGCCTGATACAGTTTAGAAGCAGACTTTTCCTTAACCCCCTCTAAAAGGAGGAAATCTTCTTCTTTCAAACGATAAATATCCGCCACATCCCTAACTAAATTCTCAGCAAAGAGTTTCTCAACAATAGATGGACCAAGGCCTGTAATATTCATAGCATCACGAGAAGCAAAGTGAATCAAACCTTCCATGATTTGGGCAGGACAACGCGGATTTATACAACGGAGAGCCACTTCATCTTCAAAGTGCAACAAGTCAGACTCACAACTTGGGCAGTTTGTAGGGATATCTAGTTTTTCTTCAGAAACCCGTTTGGACTCTACCACACGTAAAACGGCAGGGATGATGTCGCCAGCCTTATATACGATAACCGTGTCGTCTTTGCGGATATCTTTTTCAGCAATATAATCCACATTGTGCAGGGTCGCACGGCTAACAGTTGTACCAGCTAGTTGTACTGGTGTTAAATTCGCAGTTGGGGTTACAACACCCGTACGGCCAACTGTCCAGTCAACTGAGAGTAATTGAGCTTCTTTTTCTTCAGCAGGAAACTTGTAAGCCACTGCCCACTTTGGAGCCTTGACGGTAAAACCAAGTTCTTCTTGGCTTGCTAAGTCATTAACCTTGATCACCACACCATCGATATCATAAGGCAGATTCTCCCGTTCCTCTCCTACTTCTTGGATAAAATTCCAGATTTCATCTATATTTTCAGCCAAAATCCGCTTAGGATTGACTACAAAACCGAGCTGTTCTAAGTGCTTCAAAACCTTTTCTTGGCTGTCACGAGTTGAAGGGCTGGCTTCTTGATAGAGAAACGTTGCAAGATTGCGCTTGGCAACTACTGCTGTATCCAACTGTCGCAGGGTTCCTGCCGCTGCATTACGAGGATTAGCAAATTCGGGCTCTCCATTTTCTTGTCGAGCTTGGTTAACCTGGTCAAAAGAAGCGCGTGGCATATAACATTCTCCACGAACTGTGATATCTAGTTCTTCTGGCAAAGTTAAGGGAATGTCCTTAACGCGTTTAAGATTTTCTGTAATATTTTCACCAATAGAACCATCACCACGTGTTGCCCCAGCAACCAAAATCCCCTTTTCATAAGTCAGCGAGATAGACAAGCCATCAATTTTCAGCTCACAAATATAGGTCGGATGAGCCACTTCCTTACGAACACGCGCATCAAAAGCTTCAAGTTCCTCACGTGAAAAAGCATCCTGCAAACTATAAAGAGGATACTGATGACTGTATTTTTCAAAACCATCTAAAACCTTGCCACCAACACGATGGGTCGGACTGTCTGCTAATACTTGATCTGGATAGGCAGCCTCCAACTCGACCAACTCACGGTAAAGGCGGTCATACTCACTATCTGAAACCGACGGATTGTCGCTGCTATAATACTCAGTCGCATAGCGATTGAGTAAGGCGACTAACTCATTCATTCTTTTATTCATAAAACCATTTTACCATAAACTAAGCCCTCCTCACAAACGAGAAGGGCGGAAAAAACACTCAGATTGGAATTATTTTTAAAACTCAAACAGTCTTATGTCTCTTTTTCAAAACGGGTTCGAACATAGCCTAGAGCTAAGAAAGATAAAACGACAACTCCAAGTCCTATAATCAAGAAAGAATAAAGATGGACACTTGGAAGAAAGGTCATTAAACCTGTTACTATAGGCATAAATAGTATAGCTAAGGTATAAATCGAACTGAGAACTCTTCCCAGATATTCACCTTCAACCTTGGTTTGTACTTGAGTAAAAAAGTGAATATTGAAAATCGTCATAAAGAGTTCACAAATGAAATTCCCTGAAAAAGTAAGATAAGATGGGAGGGTAAATCCCATTATCATTACCCCAAGTCCAGTTAGAGCCAATAAAAACAGAAGCATTCCCATACTGGCTTTAATCTTACTAGCTAGCAGCGCCCCAACAATAGACCCAATAGCACCCATTGTTAAAATAGTAGCATAGGCACCTTGTACTCCATAGAGTTGATTTGAAAAGGGAAGGAGGTAATTAAAAGCTGCAAAGAAAAAATTGACACTTGAAGCCATGACTAGTAAAAAGAAGATTTCCCTTTGCTTCACAATATAGTGAACTCCCTCCTTGATATCAGCACAAATAACTTTTAATGTAAGTTTCTTCTCCACCAAAGTCTTCTCTTCTTTTTTGGGAAGCAGGGCTACCAAGCCAAAAGCGAGAAAAAAACTAAGGGCATCTAATACCAAGGTAATGCGAAGACTTGCGAATTGTAAAACCAGAAAAGAAAGTACAGGGGAACTCACACTGACAACCTGCATCACCAACTCCAAACGAGAATTGTAGAGGACCAATTCATCCTTCTCTACCAATTCTGTGATAATGGCCTTATTTGCAGGTCTAGAAAAGGCAAAAGCAATAGCCTGAACAATGTTGGCAAAAATCAAAGCTCCAATCATCCAGCTGTCATTCCTTATAAAAGAAATAGCCAGACAAAGAATCCCACAAACAAGGTCTGTCGTCATTAAAATCTTACGACGAGAAAAACGGTCTGAAATAACTCCGCCAAAGGGATTGATCAGAATGGATGTGACGAGTTCAGAAATCTGATACATTCCTAAAACAGTCTGCCCGATAGTCCCCATGGAAGCCAACCAGACACTATTTCCATAATCATAGAGCATATTCCCTATCTTATTAACAGCTCCACGGCTAATCAACTGTACTGCATAGCGATTCATATAAAAACTCCTCTCAAATTTGAAACTATTGTATCAAAACCGAAAGGAGCTTTTTCATTTTTCCCTTATTTGGGAAAATTAATCTTTGACAAATTTTTCGTAGTGTTCCTGATAGTAGGCTACTTGCTCTGGAAGACCTAGCACATCAAAAATATGCATGGCCTCTTGCATCTGCTTACAGACTTCTTTACACTGTCCTTTTTGATATAAGGCAAAGCCTTTTAGGTAATGTAAAATATTTCGTTCATACAGACTAATGTTTTTGCCAATAATCTTCTCTGTATAAGTCTCAAAATAGCTTGCATTGTCAAAAGAAAGATGTTCTAAACAATGCTGGTAACAATTGAGAGCCAAAATCAACACTAATCTCTTATGACGCCCAATCTCTTGGTAAAATTCTTCCCTCTCCATAACTTCTCTACCAATCCGTGTGACATAGTCCACATCGTAGAAACTATAGAGGTTCCCGAAAAGAATCAACTCATACATGGTCCATTCTTCTGTTTTGAAGAGATAATCTGCTACCTTATCCAAATCATCCTGCTTCATATCATAACTCAAATCTCTTTGACAAATCAGACCCTGTAGCAAAATCCAGTTCAGCTCAAAATAGAGGGGATTTGTCGAACTCTTAGTCTTTTCAAGTTGTTCTTCTTGAAGCTTTTGAAAACCTGCAATATCATTTGAGTAGTAAAGCGGAATAATTTGTCCCATCATGGCAACATGTTCATGATTATGAAAATCCCTAGCCTTATCCATGAAATTTTCGATTGTGACATGAATGTTATCCAAAATATCAAAGAAACGTGAGACTGCTAGATCAGACTCCCCAAGCTCAAAGCGAGATAACTGAGAAGTTGAACAGGACTCCCCTGCCGCCTCCTTTAAAGAATAATTTCCACTTGTCCGAAATTCACGAAATACTTTTCCAAGATGTTCCATCTTTACACCTGCTCTGATAATTCTTCCCACTCAAGCATAGCTTCTTCCTGACGATGGCTGATTTTGTCCAGTTCAGCCTGCAATTCCACCAGTTTGCCGGCATCGTTTGTTTCCAACATTTGTTCAGAAATGGCTTGGCTTTGACTTTCTAGCTCTTCAATTTCAGCTTCTAGACTTTCGATTTGTCGCATGAGTTTGCGAACTTCTTTTTGACTTTCTTTCTGGGCCTGATAGTCATTGACTGGACTTGATTCTTTTACTTGATTGTGAGTTGAATCTTCCTCAGCCTGAGTCATTTCTACTTCTGCTTTCTTCTCAACATAGTAGTCGTAATCTCCCAAGTAAAGAGTCGAACCCTTCTCAGACAATTCCAAAACATGAGTTGCCACACGATTGATAAAGTAACGGTCATGACTGACGAATAGAAGAGTTCCATCAAAGTCAATCAAGGCATTTTCTAGCACTTCCTTGCTATCAATATCCAAGTGGTTGGTTGGCTCATCCAGAATCAAGAAGTTATTGTTTTCCATAGACAATTTAGCCAAAAGCAAACGAGCTTTCTCGCCACCTGACAGCATGCCGACTGATTTTTTAACATCATCACCAGAGAAAAGGAAGGCACCTAGACGGTTACGGATTTCAACTTCTGGTGTCAGTTTAAAATCATTCCAGAGCTCATCTAATACAGTATTACTTGGTGTCAGCTTACTTTGGGTTTGGTCATAGTAACCCACCTCAACATTGGCACCAAAGCGCTTTTCACCTTTGATAAAAGGAATCTGGTCCACAATAGACTTGATAAAGGTTGACTTACCGATTCCATTTGGACCAACGATGGCAACAGCATTCATTTTACGGAGGTCTAGGTTAATAGGCTCTGACAATATTTCCCCATCATAGCCAATAGCCACATTTTCAACAGTCAATACAACATTACCCGACGTTTTTTCAGACTGGAAGGTCATATTGGCTGATTTCTTGCCAGCTTCTGGCTTGTCCAAACGCTCCATTTTTTCTAGTTGTTTACGACGAGATTGGGCACGTTTAGTCGTTGAAGCTCGGACTAGATTGCGGTTGACAAAGTCTTCCAGAGCGGCAATTTCCTTTTGTTGCTTTTCATAGTTTTTTGCTTCAGTAGCTAGCTTCTGCTCCTTTAATTCGACAAAACGAGAGTAATTACCCACATAGCGATCCAAGGAATGCTTGGTCAAATCTAGCGTAATTGTCGCAACCTTGTCCAAGAAATAACGGTCGTGGCTGACAATAATGAGGGCACCACTATAGTTTACCAAGTAATTCTCTAGCCAGGCAATGGTTTCAATATCCAAGTGGTTGGTTGGCTCGTCCAAGACCAAGAGATTGGGCTTTTCAAGTAGCATTTTGGCTAGAGCCAAGCGAGTATTTTGACCACCAGAAAGCTCGGCAATTTTCATCTGCCACATAGATTCATCAAACTTGAATCCATTCAAAATCGCTCGAATATCAGCTTCATAGGTGAAGCCACCTGCTTGGCGAAAATTCTCAGATAAGCGGTCGTAATCTGACATCAGTTTATCCAAATCCTCACCAGACTTTTCACCCATCTCCAACTCCATCAGACGTAGTTGTTTCTCAGTCCGACGCAAGTCATCAAAGACATGAAGCATCTCATCGTAGATGGTATTTTCAGACTCAAAACGGCTATCTTGGGCTAGGTAAGACAGAGAAATATCTTTTTTCTTATTGATTTCTCCACTAGTTGGCTCCTCTTCTCCAACCAAAATCTTCAAAAGAGTAGACTTACCTGCACCATTTTTCCCAACGAGAGCAATCCGGTCTCGTTCATCAACTTGTAGGTTAATATTATCAAAAAGAACCTCTCCTGCAAAAGAACGTTCAATTCTATTAGCTTGTAAAATAATCATAAGAGTAGTATAGCATGTTTCCCTAAGGCATTCAAGACTTGATAAACCGGCATATGTCACTACTTTTCTGTAAATTATGCTAGGGTTTTACTAAAATGCTAAAAAATGCTATAATGTGAACGGTTAAAACAATTTACAAAAAGGAGAATTTCAATGTCTTACCAAGAAAATTACCAGAAATGGGTTGATTTTGCGGAACTTCCTGACTACCTTCGTCAAGATTTGGAAAATATGGATGAAAAAACTAAGGAAGATGCCTTCTATACAAATCTTGAATTTGGTACTGCAGGTATGCGTGGCTTGATTGGTGCGGGTACAAACCGTATCAACATCTACGTTGTTCGCCAAGCTACTGAAGGATTGGCTCGTTTGATTGAGTCAAAAGGTGGAAACGAAAAAGAACGCGGTGTAGCAATTGCCTACGATAGCCGTCACTTCTCACCTGAGTTTGCCTTTGAATCTGCGGCAGTTCTTGCTAAACACGGCATCAAATCTTATGTATTTGAAAGCCTTCGTCCAACTCCAGAACTCTCATTTGCAGTTCGTCACCTCAACTGTTTCGCAGGTATCATGGTCACAGCTAGCCACAACCCTGCACCATTTAACGGATACAAGGTTTACGGTGAAGACGGTGGACAAATGCCTCCACACGACGCGGACGCTTTGACTACTTATATCCGTGCAATCGAAAACCCATTTGCAGTTGAAGTTGCTGATGTGGAAGCTGAAAAAGCTTCTGGCTTGATTGAAGTTATCGGCGAAGCTGTCGATGTTGAATACCTCAAAGAAGTTAAGGACGTAAACATCAACCCAGCCTTGATTGAAGAATTCGGTAAAGACATGAAAATTGTCTACACACCACTTCATGGTACTGGTGAAATGTTGGCTCGTCGTGCTCTTGCCCAAGCAGGATTTGACTCTGTTCAAGTCGTTGAAGCGCAAGCAACTGCCGATCCGGACTTCTCAACTGTAAAATCTCCAAACCCAGAAAGCCAAGCAGCCTTTGCCCTTGCTGAAGAACTTGGTCGTCAAGTTGGTGCAGATGTTCTTGTGGCAACTGACCCTGATGCTGACCGTGTTGGTGTTGAAGTTCTTCAAAAAGATGGTAGCTACCTCAACCTTTCAGGTAACCAAATCGGTGCTATCATGGCAAAATACATCTTGGAAGCCCACAAAAATGCCGGAACTCTGCCTGAAAATGCAGCCCTTTGCAAATCTATCGTATCAACTGACTTGGTAACGAAGATTGCTGAAAGCTACGGCGCAACCATGTTCAACGTTTTGACAGGTTTCAAATTCATTGCTGAAAAAATCCAAGAATTCGAAGAAAAACACAATCACACTTACATGATGGGATTTGAAGAAAGCTTCGGTTACTTGATTAAACCATTTGTACGTGATAAAGATGCTATCCAAGCCGTTCTTGTCGTTGCAGAACTTGCTGCCTACTACCGTTCACGTGGTTTAACACTAGCTGACGGTATCGAAGAAATCTACAAAGAGTACGGCTACTATGCAGAAAAGACAATTTCTGTTACCCTTTCAGGTGTCGATGGTGCTGAACAAATCAAAGCGATTATGGCGAAATTCCGTAACAATGCTCCGAAAGAATGGAACACAACAGCTATCACTGTCGTAGAAGACTTCAAGGCACAAACTGCTACTGCTGCTGACGGTACCGTTACAAACTTAACAACTCCTCCAAGTGATGTGTTGAAATACACACTTGCTGACGGTTCATGGATTGCAGTTCGCCCTTCAGGGACAGAACCAAAAATCAAGTTCTACATTGCAGTTGTAGGTGAAACCAACGAAGAATCACAAGCTAAGATTGCGAACATCGAAGCAGAAATCAATGCTTTTGTAAAATAAAGTCCTATAAAAGATGAGACCAACCAATCTCATCTTTTTTTCGTATCAAATCTAAGCAATTTTAGAAACTTTATGGCATACTAGACTTATCAATGAAAGCGAGGTAATCTCATGGAACAATTTTTAGATAATATCAAAGACCTTGAAGTCACTACAGTTGCGCGTGCGCAAGAAGCTCTTGATAAAAAAGAAACTGCAACCTTCTTTATCGGTCGCAAAACTTGCCCTTACTGCCGTAAATTTGCAGGTACATTGGCAGGTGTCGTAGCTGAAACTAAAGCTCACATCTACTTCATCAACAGTGAAGAAGCAAGCCAACTCAATGAGTTACAAGCATTCCGCTCACGCTACGGAATCCCAACTGTACCAGGCTTCGTTCACATTGCAGATGGACAAATCAATGTCCGTTGCGACTCTTCAATGTCAGCACAAGAAATCAAAGAATTTGCTGGATTATAAAAACCACTCGTTTGAGTGGTTTTTGTTTTTTTCTAAACTAATACTTTTTAAGCAATTCTTGTACCATTTTATGAAGTTCTTCAATCCTTTCAGCCTGCTTCTCGACTAAACGCCTTTGCATAACTAATTCATTCTGTAGTTCATCTAATTTGGATTCTTCATTAGAATTTTCTTTAACAAAAAAATTAGTTAAGGCGCTAGTTAGCATCCCAATCGTTCCAATTCCCACTAGCATTAAGATTATTGCTAACCATTTCCCAAATATTGAACTTGGGACTATATCACCATAACCAACAGTTGTTACTGTAATAATAGCCCACCAAAGACTATCTGAGAAAGCCTTCTCCTCTACAACTGAGAAGATTGAGCTTCCAACAAATACAATAAATACATTGACATATAAGATATAAAGCAAGCCATTCGTTCGTAGTAATCTACTAGCTTTTCTTTCTAATTTTCCACTTAAGCCAATTATTCTTAATAACCTTGTAAGTTTAACTAATTTTGTTAATTTTGCTAAACGAAAAATACGTCCCAAACGGAAAACTGTAAAAATAGCATTTGATGGAAGGATTGCCAATAAATCAAAAATATTATCAATAATGAAACGAAATTTTTCTTTACTAGTAAAGAAACGCCATAGATAGTCTACTATAAACACTATCCAAATCATTAAATCAATAATATTGTAAGGCGGATTATGCAAATCTATAACATCCATAAATCCAAAAATAACTAGCACCACAGATATCAATGCTAATAATAATATGATTGTGTCATAGTAATCTGAAAATGTCCAAGTCTTCTTCAATTTATATTTCTCCATTATAATCGCTTATGAATTTATTATAGCATAAATTTAAAACTACGATTCATTAAAAATGAACACCACTTGGTGTTCATTTTTATATATCCGTTAAAGGTGTTGCAGTGTCTGGAGACGTATCGTAAACTTGAAAATCCACTCCTACTCCTAGATCTGCTTGAGCTAACTGATTGACCATGGTCATGTGGGCTAGTTCTTTAATATTATTCTCTTTAGACAAATGTCCTAGGTAAATCTTCTTGGTACGATTACCTAGTGTGCGAATCATGGCATCAGCACCATCTTCATTTGAGAGGTGGCCTAGGTCAGACAGAATCCGTTGCTTGAGTCGCCATGCGTAAGAACCTGCTCTCAGGATTTCAACATCATGGTTTGACTCAATTAGGTAGCCATCGGCGTTTTCGACTATACCTGCCATTCGGTCACTGACATATCCTGTATCCGTCAGCATGACAAAACTCTTATCATCTTTCATAAAGCGGTAAAACTGTGGAGCAACCGCATCATGGCTAACACCAAAACTTTCAATGTCAATATCACCAAAAGTCTTAGTTTTTCCCATCTCAAAAATATGTTTTTGTGATGAATCCACTTTGCCTAGGTACTTACTATTTTCCATAGCTTGCCAAGTTTTTTCATTAGCATAAAGATCCATTCCATACTTTCGAGCTAAAACTCCGACACCATGAATATGATCAGCATGCTCATGGGTAATCAAAATAGCATCCAAATCTTCTGGTTTACGATTGATTTCAGCAAGTAGGCTGGTGATTTTCTTACCAGATAAGCCTGCATCCACTAAAAGTTTCTTTTTTGGCGTTTCCAGATAAAAGGAATTTCCACTGGAACCCGACGCTAAAATACTGTATTTAAAGCCTGTTTCACTCATTCTGGTCTTCTATTTCGTCCTCCCATACTTCTTCCTTCACTGCATCCTTATCATAAGGGAGCACAATGGTAAAGGTTGATCCCTTACCATATATACTCTTGGCCCAAATAAAACCATTATGTTGTTTGATAATTTCTTTAGCAATAGCTAGACCTAGCCCAGTTCCACCTTGGGCACGACTTCTAGCACGATCCACACGGTAGAAACGGTCAAAGATACGTGGCAAATCCTGCTTAGGAATACCCAATCCTTGGTCTGAGATAGACAAAATCATCTGATCATCAGTTGTCTTCATGGTCACTGTGATTTTTCCACCATCTGGAGAATATTTAATGGCATTGTTGAGAATATTATCAATCACCTGCGTCATCTTGTCTGTATCAATTTCAATCCAGACAGAGGTAATCGGATAATCTCTAACCAATTCATATTTCTTCTCTTCATCTGATCCCCTCATCTTATCAAAGCGGTTAAGGATAAAGGTAATAAAGGCAGTAAAGTTAATCAGTTCCACATCTATGTGACTGGTCGCATTATCAATCCGTGAAAGATGGAGAAGATCTGTTACCATCCGCATCATACGGTTGGTTTCGTCTAGAGACACCTTGATAAAGTCTGGAGCGACAGGTTCTGACAAGGCCCCCTCATCCAAGGCTTCAAGATAGGATTTTACACTAGTCAGAGGCGTCCGTAACTCATGACTAACGTTGGAAACAAAGAGTCTCCGTTCGCGCTCCTCCTTCTCCTGCTCCGTCGTATCGTGTAAAACAGCAACCAAACCAGAGATAAATCCAGACTCACGACGAACCAAGGCAAAACGTACACGAAGGCTCAGATATTCACCATTGTCATCCTGAGAATCAATCATAAGCTCAGGAACTTGGGTAATCAAATCACGAAGTTCATACTCATCTTCAATCTGAAGCAATTCTAGAATACTTTTATTGAGAACCTCTTCCTTCTGAACACCTAGCTGTTTCTTAGCCATGTCATTAATCATAGTAATCTTGCCACGACGATTGGTCGCAAGGACTCCGTCTGTCATGTATGAGAGGATACTATTCAATCGTTTACTCTCTTGTTCCAGATTTTCTTGGGTCAAACGGATTACTTCTGATAAATCATTGAGATTATTGGTAATATTAGTGATTTCAGAGCTTCCCTGCATATCCAATACCTGAGAATAATCTCCTGCAATCAAGTCTTTAACTTTTTGATTAATTTGCTTCAACCGAATATTATCTCGCCGATTTTCTAGCAAAAGCAAGGTAACAATCAAGATAAAACCCAATAAAATTAAAATGAAGATAAAATCACTAGTAAGAATATTTTTTCTAATCAATTCAATCATTATTTCTCATATAATAACCAACACCACGACGTGTTAGGATATACTCTGGACGACTAGGTGTATCTTCAATCTTCTCACGCAAACGTCTGATAGTTACGTCAACAGTCCGAACATCTCCGAAATAATCATACCCCCAGACCGTTTCAAGCAAGTGTTCACGGGTAATCACTTGACCAATATGAGAAGCCAAGTGGTACAAAAGTTCAAATTCACGGTGGGTCAAGTCTAGTTCTTCACCATATTTTTTAGCCACATAGGCATCTGGTACAATCTCCAAGTCCCCAATTTGCAAAGGTTGGGTTTTCTTTTCATCTGACTCTTGATTATCTACAGAAACCAAGTCCGTACGACGAAGAAGAGCTTTAACACGCGCCTGCAACTCACGATTTGAGAAGGGTTTTGTCACATAGTCATCCGCTCCAAGCTCCAAACCAATAACCTTATCAAATTCGCTGTCTTTAGCTGACAGCATGATAATAGGAACACTACTCGTCTTACGAATAGTCTTTGCAACTTCTAAACCATCAATTTCGGGAAGCATCAAATCCAGAATAATAATATCTGGTTGCTCTGCTTCAAATTGTTCTAGTGCTTCACGACCATTAAAAGCAGTTACAACCTCGTAACCTTCCTTGGTCATATTAAACTTGATAATATCCGAGATTGGTTTTTCATCATCTACAATTAATATTTTTTTCATTTGTTCACCTTTTTCTCTACTATTATATCAAAAAAATAAAAAGAAGACACAATAGCTAGTCTTTACTACTGTCTAAGTTGGCTTGTGCATAAGCCTGCCAGATTTTTTGTTGGGGTTTGGCAAGTGGGTAATTCTTAAACTCTTCTGGTGAAAGCCAGCGAACTTCCCTATCTGGAAAGTCATTGTAGTCACTCACCTGACCTGCTACAATTTGAACATGCCACTTACGATGACTAAAGATATGCTTGACAGTCTCAAAATAAATATCAAGCCAATCAACATCTAGGTCATAGTCCTGCTGGAAACTCTCTTCTGGACTGGGACCAAAGTTCACGCTTTCTTCTGCAACCTGATGAAAGAGGTCAAACTGCTCTCCTTGCGAAAAGTTATCAACTTCTATCAAGGGGAAATGCCAAAAACCTGCCAATAGCTTTTCACTTTCATTTTTTTCAAGTAAAAATTGTCCCTGAGAATTTTTCACAACTAAGGCTTTAAGATAAATGGGAATTGGCTTTTTCTTTGGAGCCTTAATTGGATAACTGTCCATGCTTCCATTCTGATATGCCGCACTAAAGTCCTTAACTGGGCTTTCTTCTGGTCTGGGATTTACAGGCGCCTCAATATCAGATCCCAAGTCCATCAAAGCTTGATTAAAGTCACCAGGCCTTTCTAGGTCAATCAAGATTTCCATCATTTCCTGAAAAATTTTACGATTACTTGGAATCCCAATATCGTGGTTGACTTCAAATAGACGCGCCAAAACTCGCATGACATTACCATCTACAGCTGGCTCAGGCAAGTTAAAAGCAATACTGGAAATCGCTCCTGCTGTATAAGGACCAATCCCTTTCAAGCTGGAAATTCCTTCATAGGTATTTGGAAATTGACCACCAAAGTCAGTCATAATCTGCTGGGCTGCAGCCTGCATATTGCGTACTCGAGAATAATAGCCCAAACCTTCCCAAGCCTTCAACAAACGCTCTTCAGGCGCATTCGCCAAACTTTCCACTGTTGGAAACCAGTCCAAGAAACGTTCGTAGTAAGGGATAACTGTATCCACCCTGGTCTGCTGGAGCATGATCTCAGACACCCAGATATGATAAGGATTTTTACTTCTACGCCACGGTAAATCTCTTTTGTTTTCATCATACCAAGTGAGAAGTTTATCACGAAAAGAAATGATCTTTTCCTCTGGCCACATGACGATACCGTATTCTTTCAAATCTAACATAACTCTAGTATAACACAGAAGATTCTAACTGTCCTTTTCCTAGTATTAATACTCTTCGAAAATCAAATTCAAACCACGTCAACGTCGCCTTGCCGTACTCAAGTACAGCCTGCGGCTAGTTTCCTAGTTTGCTCTTTGATTTTCATTGAGTATAAAAAACCTCTTCCCAAGGGAAAGAGGACTAAATCTTATTGATGAACCGCTTGAGCTGCTGTGATAAGGGTCAACTTGTACACATCATCTGCATTACATCCACGAGAGAGGTCGTTAACTGGCTTGTTCAAGCCTTGCAAAACAGGCCCTACAGCCGCAAAACCACCAAGACGTTCTGCCATCTTGTAGCCAATATTTCCTGCCTCGATACCTGGGAAGATGAAGACGTTTGCTTGACCAGCTACTGTACTTCCAGGAGCTTTCAGAGCAGCAGTTTCTGGAACGAAGGCCGCATCAAATTGCAATTCCCCATCGATTTCAAGGTCAGGACGCAAGTCGTGAGCAATTTTAGTTGCTTCTACAACCTTATCAACACTTTCACCAAATCCAGAACCTTTAGTAGAATAGCTCAGCATGGCAATTTTAGGTTCGATGCCAAACATCTTAGCTGTGATTGCTGAATTAATAGCAATTTCAGCCAAGGCTTCTGCATCTGGATTGATATTGATGGCACAGTCTCCAAACAGATAACGTTCAGTACCACGAACCATGAGAAAGGCACCTGAAGTACGAGTTACATTTGGACGAGTTTTGATGATTTGAAGGGCTGGACGAACTGTTGAAGCTGTTGAGTGAATCGCTCCTGACACCATTCCATCAACCAAGCCCAAGTAAACCAACATAACACCAAAATAGTTGACATCTTCAACCAAAACCTTGCGTGCATCTTCTTCAGACATTTTGCCCTTGCGACGTTCTACCAAGGCAGCAACCATTTCTTCAAATTTATCGTAGTGTTGAGGGTCGATGACTTCATAACCGTCCTCGATACCTTCGATTTCAAGATAAATTTTAATTTTTTCAGGATTTCCAAGCAAAACAGGAATCACTTCTGTTTCTTTTACCAAGCGTTTAGTCGCTTGAAGAATACGTGGCTCTTCCCCTTCAGGGAGAACAATACGAGCATTTTTACCAACCAAGTTGGCTTTGAGACTTTCAAAAACTTCCATGAGTTTCCTCCTTTAAAATAATAATTATACTCTGAAACAGTTTTTATAGAGTATTAGTTGATAACTGGGTAATAAGGTTACTGAAATCATCCGGCAAGGGACTTTCTAACTGCAAGTCTTGCTCTAAAAATGGATGATAAAAGGATAGGTAATGGCAATGTAGGGCCTGGCGCTGAATTCCATCGTCTAGACTACCACCATACAAGTCATCTCCCAACAAAGGAAAACCAATATGAGAAAAATGGACTCGGATTTGGTGGGTTCGCCCAGTGTGCAGGCGAATGTCTACCAAATGAATATTCCCATAAGAAGCTACAATCTTGTAAGAAGTATGGGCGTACTTCCCACCTTTAGCTACTCTTCTAGTGATAATGGAGTCTTCATCACGCGCAATCGGAGCAATAATTTCTCCCTCTTGCTCCAAGTGTCCATCACCTTTAACCAAAGCAAAGTAGCGTTTTTCAATGGACTTCTTCTGTAACTGCTTGTCTAATCGTGCGTGGGCATAGCCGTGCTTGGCAAAGATCATCAAGCCAGAAGTATCTCTATCAAGCCTGGTTACAATGTGAACCTGCTGATTTTCGTAATTTTGCTTGACGTAGTAACCCTTGATAAAATTGGCAATTGTATTAGAGTGATTAACACTAGGAATAGAAGCCACTCCATAGGGTTTATTCAAGACTAGAAAATGGTCATCCTCATAGAGAATATCCAGTGGATACTCGATAGCTTCTAGAGTTTCAAAGCCTTCCTCAGCGGGAATATCAATGGTAACTCGGTCTCCAATATCCAATAGATAGGTTGCATTTTGCGGTTGGTCATTTACCAGAATAGCTCCACCTCGAAACTTAATCTTAGCTAGCAGCCCCTTAGAAACCTCGTGCTTTTTTAAAAAGGTCTTAACCTTAACATGCTCATCTGCGATAAATTCAAACCTCATTCGTCCACCTCGCCGATGAAAGCATCCTTCACACGGTTCCAGAAACTGGTATGGCTAGGTGATGCCACAAAGTGAATCTTATGATGGTCAATTTGATACTCAATTCTTTCAATATTGCGGAAGGAATAAACGCTATTGTCAACCGAAATAGTATGGTAATCGTTTCTTGTTGGAATAAGTTCAATCTTATCCTTCTTTGGAACAATAATGGACGAACCCAGGGTTCGATAGACACGATTGTTAAGGCTGGCAATTTCCGTCAACTGAAGAGCTTCAATGGTAGGGTGTAAAACAGCTCCGCCAAGTGATTTGTTATAGGCTGTACTACCAGTCGGTGTCGAAACTGTTAGCCCATCTCCACGAAAACGTTCAAAGTGGACACCGTTAATCACAACATCCGCCACCATGGTTCGATCAGACCTGCGGATACTGGCTTCATTTAGTGCTCTAAAAATCTTCACTTCACCATTTTCAAGAAAGACCTTCACATTCAGAACAGGGTAAGAGACTCTTGCTCCGGTATCTAGCTGCAAATTAGTCACTAGCTTGTCCAACTCAAAATCACGGTAGTCCGTATAGAAGCCCAAATGTCCAGTATGAACACCGATAAAGCGGACCTTATCAAGTTGATTTTCATACTTATGAAAGGCCGACAAGAGCATGCCATCCCCACCAATGGAGATGACAATGTCCGGATTGGTATCATTGAGTATAAACTGATTCCTCTTCAAACGATCTCGCAATTCATACAAAACCCTTTGACTCTGCGGTTTTCTATTAGCTATCAGGTCAATTCGTTTACCTGTATTCTTCATCTGTATCGTCACTGTTTCCTACACCGTCATTTAATTTTCTACTCAAAGGATCAAAAAGAGCCTGGGCTTCCTGAATATCATCTCGAATTTTACCCATTTCTTCATCCAACTGATGGGCAATCTTGGCAGTAATTTCCAGTCTCTTTTTAATTTCCTCTGGGAAATCCCCTTGGTACTTGTAGTTGAGAGAATGTTCTATCGTTGCCCAGAAATTCATGGCCAAGGTACGAATCTGAATTTCCGCCAAAATGGTCTTGGCTCCATTGATGGTGTCAACCGTATATTCTACTACCACGTGATAGGAACGGTAGCCTGATGCTTTTCGATGAGTAATGTAATCTCGCTCCTGTATGATCCGCATATCCTGACGTTTGCGCAAAATCTCCACTACTTCCTTAACGTCATCTACAAACTGAACCATCACACGTAAACCAGCAATATCCTGTAAATCGTGTTCTAAGGTCGCATAAGTAATACCACGTCGAGCCATTTTTTCCCTGATGCTCTCAATCGGCTTGACTCGACCAGTCACAAACTCAATAGGAGAATGCTTATTTTGCTTACGATATTGCTTCCGAATACCACGTAGTTTAATCTTTAACTCACCAACAGCTTGAATGTAAGGATCTAGAAATTCTTCCCATTCTAAGGTCATATATTCTCCCTTGTTCTCATATTATCCTTCAAAAATATCTTTGATTTTTTCTCCAGATTCATATACAATAAATACAATGCTTATTATACCATAAATCCGCTTTCAACGATAAAGAAAAGGTAAGAAAAATGAAACATTTAGAAATTGAATTGAAAACACTCTTGAAAAAAGATGAATATGATCGTCTAAAAGACCAGTTCACAAACGTCACCCCTGTTCTTCAAAAAAATTACTACATCGACACGCCTGATTTTGAACTGCGAGAAAAGAAAGTTGCTATGCGCATTCGCACTTTTGAAGACTGGGCTGAATTGACACTCAAAGTCCCACAAAGCGTTGGAAACATGGAATACAATCAAAAATTGCAACTAAAAGATGCTGAAAACTATCTGATCAAGGAAGAACTTCCTCAAGGGCTAGTACTGGATGAATTGGCGAAACATGGTATTAAAACTAGTGAATGGCAGATTCTTGGTTGTCTAACGACACTTCGCTATGAAATGCAAACAGCTATTGGTCTCATGGCGCTTGATGAAAGTCAGTACTTTGATATTACAGATTACGAATTAGAGCTTGAAGTTGAAAATCACGAGCAAGGGAAACAAGATTTCCAGCAATTTTTAGAGGAAAATCAGATTGATTATCAAAAAGCTCCCTCAAAATTGGTCCGATTTGTTAAAAGCATGAAAAATAGCTGAAATAATCTCTATTTTTTGGTAAAATAGAAAAGATAAAATACAAAAATCCCAGTTCGTATAGGTAAGACAGATATAACTAGGATTTATAAAGTTTACAGAGGACGGTCTATAATGTCAGATAGAAAAAATATGAAACTTTTCGCACTCAACTCTAACCAAGAGATTGCACAAAAAATTGCTCAAGCTGTTGGTGTCCCACTTGGAAAACTATCATCACGTCAATTTTCAGATGGAGAAATCCAAGTGAACATTGAAGAAAGTGTCCGTGGTTATGATGTGTACATCATCCAATCAACAAGTTTCCCTGTTAACAATCACCTAATGGAATTGCTTATCATGGTCGACGCTTGTGTGCGTGCAAGTGCCCACAGCATCAACGTTGTCCTTCCATATTTTGGCTATGCACGTCAAGACCGCATCGCTTCACCTCGTGAGCCACTTACAGCGAAACTAGTTGCCAATATGCTAGTTAAGGCTGGTGTCGATCGTATCCTTACGCTTGATTTGCATGCCGTTCAGGTTCAAGGATTCTTTGATATTCCTGTTGACAACCTCTTCACAGTTCCCTTATTTGCAAAACATTATTGCGATAAGGGCTTACTTGGCTCAGATGTTGTTGTTGTTAGCCCTAAAAATTCAGGTGTAAAGCGTGCCCGTAGCTTGGCTGAATATCTTGATGCTCCTATCGCCATTATCGACTACCCTCAAGACGACGCTACTCGCAACGAAGGTTATATCATCGGTGATGTTGAAGGTAAGAAAGCAATCTTGATTGACGATATTTTAAATACAGGACGTACCTTCTCTGAAGCTGCTAAAATCGTTGAACGTGAAGGAGCTACAGAAATTTATGCTGTTTCTAGCCACGGTCTCTTCGTCGAAGGAGCTGCTGAACTTCTTGACAAAACTAATATTAAAGAAATTCTTGTGACTGATTCAGTAGCAACAAAAGAAAAAACTCCTAAAAACGTATGCTACATCACTGCTAGTGAGTTAATTGGTGATGCCATCGTCCGTATTCACGAAAGAAAACCAGTCAGCCCACTCTTTGCCTACAATAAAAAGAAATAAGGTGATTCTTTGATTTATTTGGACAATGCTGCAACGACTCCTATGTCAGCAGTTGCTATTTCAGCTATGACCAAGGTTATGCAAGAAACCCATGGCAATCCATCTAGTATCCATGGTCATGGTCGTCAAGCTGGCAAACTTTTGCGTGAAGCCCGTCAGGAACTAGCTCAATTACTAGAGACAAAACCTCAACATATCTTTTTCACTTCTGGTGGGACTGAAGGCAACAATACTGCTATCATTGGCTACTGCCTTCGTCACCAAGAACAAGGAAAACATATCATCACAACTGCCATTGAGCACCATGCTGTCCTTGAAACAATTGATTACTTGGTTCAACACTTTGGTTTTGAAGTAACCATTATCCAGCCAAAAAATCAAGAAATCACGGCCCAGCAAATTCAAGAGGCCTTACGTAAAGATACAATCTTGGTTTCTACCATGTTTGCCAATAATGAGACAGGAAACCTACTTCCCATTGCTGAAATTGGACAAATACTCAAGCAACACCCTGCTGCTTATCATGTTGATGCAGTTCAAGCAATCGGCAAAATCCCTATTCACCCAGAAGAATTGGGCATTGATTTTCTCACTGCTTCAGCCCATAAATTCCATGGTCCTAAGGGAATCGGCTTCCTCTACGCATCTAGCATGGACTTTGATTCCTATCTCCATGGTGGAGACCAAGAACAGAAAAAACGTGCTGGAACTGAAAATCTAGCTGCCATCGTAGGCATGGTTGCAGCCCTAAAAGAAGACCTAGAAAAACAAGAAGAACATTTCCAACATGTACAAAATCTAGAATCCGCCTTTCTTTCTGAGCTTGAGGGAGTTCAGTATTATCTGAATAGAGGAGAGCATCATCTCCCTTATGTTCTCAATATTGGATTTCCTGAGCAGAAAAACGACCTCTTACTTCTTCGTCTAGATTTAGCTGGAATTTCTATCTCTACTGGCTCAGCCTGCACGGCAGGTATTGTCCAATCCAGCCATGTTCTCGAAGCCATGTACGGTACAAATTCAGAACGTTTGAAGGAATCCGTTCGCATCAGTTTGTCGCCAGAAAATACTGTTGAAGACCTACATACCCTCGCAAAAACCTTAAAAGAAATTATCGGAGGTTAACCATATGGCATTTGAAAAAACCATTCAGTTAAAAAATTGTCGTTACGACTACACTCTTAGCCCTTCTGTTAAAAAATTCACCCTTAAGGACAACACCTTTTTTGAGACTAAGGTTGGTAACTATGAATTGACTCGCCTTTTGGAAAAAGTTCCGAACAGCGGTGAGGGATTCCAACTCAAAATCATCATTAACAAGGAACTTACAGGTGCTAAAATCAATATCACTGACAAGTTTGGGCTACGTCTAGTTGATATTTTCAAATCAGAAGACCACCACATTCATCAGGAAAAATTCTATTTCCTCATGGATAGCTTGGTAGAACGTGGTGTCTTTACAAAATCGGAAAGATAGAGCCAAAATGTTTGAACTAACCTATAAGGACAGCTATCATGTAGAGCGCACTCTCAAGTATGAGGATTATGAAGCTCTCATGCTGGCTCTGTCAGGATGTGTGACCCTACCAGATACACTTTATGTGACTTCTCTGACTTTTAATGGCCAGAAAGTTTATCAGGGTCTGGTCGGAGACCTCTACCGTTTTCTATCACATGCAGATTTTTTACATCAAAACTAAGATTTTTCTTAGTTTTTTCTTGTTTTTGTTGATTTTTTCACAATGTTTCTATAAAATAGAAGAATAGAAAGGTTGTGATTTTGTGAAAGATAAACAGTCTGCTATTCCAAAAGCTACAGCAAAAAGACTCTCTCTCTACTATCGAATTTTTAAAAGATTTCATGCAGAAAAGATTGAACGTGCTAACTCTAAGCAAATTGCAGAGGCCATTGGGATTGATTCAGCGACCGTACGTCGTGATTTTTCCTATTTTGGTGAACTAGGTCGTCGTGGTTTTGGCTATGATGTCAAAAAACTGATGACGTTTTTTGCCGATTTGCTCAATGACAACTCTATTACCAATGTCATGCTGGTTGGTATTGGAAATATGGGCCATGCCCTTCTCCACTACCGCTTCCACGAACGTAACAAGATGAAGATTATCATGGCCTTTGACCTAGATGACCATCCTGAAGTCGGTAGCCAAACCCCTGATGGGATTCCTATTTACGGAATTTCTCAAATCAAGGATAAAATCAAGGATGCTGATGTCAAGACTGCTATCCTGACAGTTCCCAGCATCAAGTCACAAGAGGTTGCCAATCTCTTGGTTGATGCTGGCGTGAAAGGAATTCTTAGTTTTTCACCAGTCCATCTGCATTTACCAAAAGATGTGGTCGTTCAGTATGTCGATTTGACAAGTGAACTCCAAACCCTCCTCTACTTCATGCGAAAAGAGGATTAGAAAGCGAAAATCATTTTATGAAAAAACCAGTTATAGGGATTACAGGAAACGAAAAAACTCATCCAGATGATGACATCATGATGAGCTACGCAGCAAAAGGCTTTGTTGAAGGCGTTAAAGACGCTGGAGGGATTCCCATCATCCTACCGATTGGTAATCAAGAAATGGCCTGCCACTATATCAGTATGATTGACAAGCTCATCTTGACAGGTGGGCAAAATGTTGATCCAAAATTCTATGGTGAACCAAAAACCATCGATAGCGATGACTACCACCTTCAAAGGGATATCTTTGAACTGTCCCTCATCAAGGAAGCCATTAAACAGAAAAAGTCAATTTTTTCTGTTTGCCGTGGAACTCAACTCTTTAACGTTGCCATGGGTGGAACTTTGTACCAAGATATCGAAGACCACTGGCAGGATTGTTCTGCCGAATACACAACTCAACGCTTGGTTACAGAACCTGATACAGTTCTTCGAGAAATCTATGGAGAAATCTCCCATATCAACTCCTTCCACCATCAGAGTATTAAGGATTTAGCACCTAACTTAAAGATTGCAGCTCATGATCCTAAGGATGGTATCATTGAAGCTGTCATGAGTACGGATGATGTCGCCTTTCTCGGTGTCCAATGGCATCCAGAGTTTCTTTTTGAAAATCGTCCCAAAGATAAAAACCTCTTTGACTATGTCGTTAATGAACTTTAGATTAAATCCGTCTTTTCACGATAACTAAAGTAATTAGAATGAGAGACAATCAAATGGTCCAAGAGGACAATCCCCATCAGGTCACAGGCTTCTTTAACAAGTTTAGTCACATGATCATCATTTCGGCTAGGGGCTACCGCTCCTGAAGGATGATTGTGGACCAAGATGAGTGAAGTCGCCATATGCTTGATAGCATAGTGAAGAATCTCTCGTGGTTCTGCGATACTACGAGTAGCTGAGCCGATAAAAATGGTCTGTTGATGGATGATTTGATTTTGAGTATTGAGATAGAGCGCCACCAGGTGCTCTTGTTTTTTATCCCCCAGTTCCTGCTGCATCTTCTTGGCCAACTTTTGGCTACTGAGAATACTTTCCATCTCAATGGTCTCATGCTTGTGAATACGATGCCCCAGTTCAATCATTGCTTGTAATTCTATGGCCTTAACGCGCCCGATACCAGATAGGCTCTGCAATTCCCGCAGGGTCATTTTTTTCAAATCCGTTAGGCTTGAAAGATTGCTCAAGACTTTCTGGGCAATTTCAAAAACGCTAACCTGACGTGTTCCTGTCCTGAGTAAAATAGCTAGCAACTCTTGATTACTGAGCGCTTCTACTCCTTCTTTAGCCAGTCTTTCTCTTGGCAATAATGAATCTTCTTGGAATGAAATACTGTACATAAAAATCCTCCTCACTTTATTATTCGTGAGAAGGATGGAAAATTAGATTTTTTTCTCAATTGGAGCCACACTGGCTAAAAGTTTTTTCAAACCTACTTCTGGGAAATTGATTTTTAATTCCTGAGTAGCACCGCTACCTGAAACTTCCAGAACAGTTCCCTCTCCCCACTTCTTGTGGAGGGCAATGTCACCAATGGACCAATTTGCCTCGCTAGACGCTGATTTTGCTCCAGCTGTAAATTGACCAAATGGGAGACCACTTGACTGGATAGATTTTGGTGCAGCATTGCGTTTCCGTTCTTGAAGAGCTTGAGCCAAACTCATACCTTGACCAAAGGCAAGACCACCACTGCTATAAGATGCCTTAAAGCTTGTATTGGCTGGACGAGCCAATCCTTGATACTCAAGTAAGTCTGAACTGATTTCGTTAATAAAACGAGTTGGACGGTTGTAGTTGGTACGACCAAAAAGCAGGCGTGAGTTGGCATTGGTCAGATAGAGAATTTTCTCTGCACGCGTGATACCTACATAGGCTAGACGGCGTTCTTCTTCTAATTCATCTGGATCTTCAGCTGCACGGCTAAGCGGAAAGACATTTTCTTCCATCCCAATCAAAAAGACAACTGGAAACTCGAGACCTTTGGCAGCGTGTAGGGTCATCAGGGTCACTTCTGATGTCTCCTGACTACCTGAATCTGTGTCTGCAATTAAGGCCAAATCATTTAAGAAACGACTCAGTTTGTCCAGACCAGTTTCCTCTTCTGGCCCATCAGAGGTGTCATCAAAGTTTTTCGTCACAGAAAGGAACTCTTCAATATTTTCAACCCGAGCCTTGCTTTCTAAAGTCGCTTGAGCATTTAGAATATCGACGTAACCTGTTTTTTCTAGGACGGCCTCAACCAACTCTGTAATATTTAATTGATCTAGCTGCTCTCTTAAATCTAGAATCATATTGGCAAAATCCCAGATAGATTGGGCTGCCTTACCTTTGATCCCAGACAACATGATATTAGCTGAAGCATCTAGCATAGACATGTCTTGCATATTCGCAAAGTCACGGATTTTCTCAACCGTTCCTGGCCCAATTCCACGTTTAGGCTCGTTGATAATACGCTCAAAACTGATATTGTCACTCAAATTGGCAATAAGATTGAGGTAAGCGATAATATCTCGGATTTCCTTACGGCTGTAGAACTTGGTTCCGCCAACCATGGTATAAGGAATATTTGACTTGAGCAAGGCTTCCTCAATAGTACGGGACTGCGCATTAGTACGATAGAGAACTGCAAAATCCTTGTGAAGGAAGTTTTGGTTGCGACCCAGTTCATCGATGGTTTTGGCTACAAATACAGCCTCATCTAGCTCATCATTGGCACGATAGTAAACGATTTGTTCCCCATCAGCATTCTGGGTCCAGAGATTCTTAGGACGGCGATTTTTATTGTTTTGAATGACCTCGTTGGCCGCTTGGAGAATGGTTTTAGTTGAACGGTAATTCTCCTCCAACAAAACAACCTTGGCTTGGGGATAATCCTTTTCGAAGTCCAAGATATTCTGCATATCAGCACCACGCCAACCGTAGATAGACTGGTCCGCATCCCCAACCACACAGATGTTTTTAAAGCGCGAAGCCAAGAGTTTGACCAATTGATACTGGGCATGGTTGGTATCTTGGTACTCATCAACGTGGATGTATTGGAATTTCTGTTGATAGTAGGTCAAGACATCAGGATTCTGATCAAAGAGACGCAAGGTCAGCATAATCAAATCATCAAAGTCAACAGACTCAGACTGACGAAGTTCTTTCTGATAGGCTGTATAACACTGGGCTACGATTTGCGTATACATATCGCCAGCTTGGGCAGCATAGCCAACATCATCAATCAGATCATTCTTAGCATTGGAAATAGTCCCTAAGATGCTCCGTTCATTCCATTTTTTCGGATCCAAGTTCAACTGCTTAAGAATCCGTTTCATGAGGGTTCGCTGTTCACCAGGATCTACAATAGTGAAATTTCGGTTGTAGCCAATATGGTCCGCATCGCGACGTAGGATACGAACACACATGGAGTGGAAGGTCGCAATCAAACAGTCCTGAGTAGATGGATTGAGGCTATAAGCACGCTCTTTCATCTCACGCGCAGCCTTATTAGTAAAGGTAATGGCCAAGATATTCCAAGGATTGACCAGCTTTTCATCAATCAAATAAGCGATACGGTGGGTCAAAACACGGGTCTTTCCAGAACCAGCCCCCGCCATGATTAACAAGGGACCTTCTGTCGTTTGCACCGCCTCAGCCTGACGGTCATTCATTCCATTCAATAATGCGTTCATCTTCTCTTCCTTACTCTTGAAGTCAATATTTCTATTATATCAGAAATCAGGCAAAATATCTTTACCTAGACTGGTTACGTGTAGAAGGCAATTCCTTATATCTAGATAAAAAATGAGCTTGGATTAAAATTTCCAAACTCATTTAAAATAAATTTCAATATACTAGAACAATCCTAGAACGGTTCCATCGCTTTCAACATCCATGTTTAGAGCTGCTGGTCGTTTTGGAAGGCCTGGCATGGTCATGACATCACCTGTTAAGGCAACGATGAAACCTGCACCCAATTTTGGTACCAATTCACGAATGGTAATTTCAAAGTTTTCAGGTGCTCCAAGTGCATTCGGATTATCTGAAAAACTATATTGAGTTTTAGCCATACAGATTGGCAATTTGTCCCAACCATTTTGAACGATTTGAGCGATTTGTGTTTGAGCTTTCTTCTCAAAGTTCACTTTACTACCACGATAGATTTCAGTGACAATTTTTTCAATCTTTTCTTGAACAGAAAGGTCATTGTCATACAAACGTTTATAATTAGCTGGTTTTTCAGCGATAGTCTTAACAACTGTTTCGGCAAGTGCTACTCCACCTTCTGCACCATCAGCCCAGACACTTGCCAACTCAACTGGTACATCGATTGAGGCACAAAGTTCTTTCAAGGCTGCAATTTCTGCTTCAGTATCAGAAACAAATTCGTTAATAGCCACAACTGCTGGAATACCGAACTTACGAATGTTCTCAACGTGACGTTTCAAGTTGGCAAAACCTGCACGAACTGCTTCTACATTTTCTTCTGTCAAAGCATCTTTAGCCACACCACCATTCATCTTAAGGGCACGAAGGGTTGCAACAATAACTACAGCATCTGGCGAAGTTGGCAAGTTTGGTGTCTTGATATCAAGGAATTTCTCGGCACCAAGGTCTGCACCAAAACCAGCTTCAGTAACTGTGTAATCAGCCAAGTGAAGGGCTGTTGTCGTTGCCAAGACAGAATTACACCCGTGAGCAATATTGGCAAATGGACCACCGTGAACAAAGGCAGGTGTACCGTAAATTGTCTGAACCAAGTTTGGCTTAATAGCATCCTTCAAAATCAATGCTAAAGCACCTTCAACCTGCAAATCACCTACAGAAACAGGTGAACGGTCATAGCGATATCCGATAACGATATTAGCCAAACGGCGTTTCAAGTCCTCGATGTCCGTTGCCAAACAAAGGATTGCCATGATTTCTGAAGCAACGGTAATGTCAAAGCCATCCTCTCGAGGAATACCATTTAAAGGGCCACCAAGACCAACTGTTACATGACGAAGGGCGCGGTCGTTCAAGTCCACAACACGTTTCCAGAGAATACGACGTTGGTCAATTCCCAACTCATTCCCTTGGTGTAAGTGGTTGTCAATCAAGGCAGAAAGCGCATTGTTGGCAGTCGTAATGGCATGCATATCCCCCGTAAAGTGGAGGTTGATGTCTTCCATTGGCAGAACTTGAGCGTAACCACCACCAGCTGCACCACCCTTAATCCCCATTACTGGACCAAGAGATGGTTCGCGGATAGCAATCATGGTTTTCTTGCCAATCTTGTTCAAGGCATCCGCAAGACCAATGGTAATGGTTGATTTTCCTTCACCTGCAGGTGTTGGGTTGATGGCAGTAACCAAGATCAATTTCCCAACTGGATTGCTCTCAACTGAACGAATTTTATCAAAGCTGAGTTTAGCCTTGTATTTTCCATACAACTCCAAATCGTCGTAAGAAATTCCAAGTTTCTCTACAACATCAACGATTGGCTTCAACTCAATACTCTGTGCGATTTCAATATCTGTTTTCATTCAAAACTCCTCTAACCTCTTATATGATAACTCATTATAACACAAAACAAGATTTTTAACATCCTAAAACTCTCTAAACGTTCGTAAATATCCCTGTTTTTAAGGTTTTTAGAGTCCTTTCTTAAATTTTATATGGCTTTATAGTTTGAAACTATATTCTTTCCTTTTACCAAATTTTTATCACTTTCATTTTACTTACCGTTTATTTTTGTGTACAATAGTGCTATGAAAATTTTAGTTACATCGGGCGGTACCAGTGAAGCTATCGATAGCGTCCGTTCTATCACTAACCATTCTACAGGACGCTTGGGGAAAATCATCACAGAAACCTTGCTTGCTGCAGGGCATGAAGTTTGTTTGATAACAACAAAACGAGCTCTGAAGCCAGAAGCCCATCCCAACCTAAGCATTCGAGAAATTAACAATACCAAGGACCTTCTCCTTGAAATGCAAGAACGTGTCAAGGACTATCAGGTCTTGATTCACTCAATGGCTGTGTCCGATTACACTCCTGTTTATATGACAGGTCTAGAGGAAGTTCAGTCTAGCTCCAATCTAGAAGAATTTTTAAGCAAGCAAAATCATCAAGCTAAGATTTCTTCAACTGATGAGGTTCAGGTTTTATTCCTGAAAAAAACACCAAAAATCATCTCTCTAGTCAAGGAGTGGAATCCTGCTATTCATCTGATTGGTTTCAAACTGCTGGTTGATGTCTCTGAGGATTATCTCATCGAGATTGCCAGAAAAAGTCTTATCAAGAACCAAGCAGACTTAATCATTGCAAATGACCTCACTCAAATCTCAGCAAAGCAGCACAGAGCTATCTTTGTTGAGAAAGATCAGCTTCAAACAGTCCAGACTAAAGAAGAAATTGCAAAACTCCTCCTTGAAAAAATTCAAGCCTACCATTCATAGAAAGGAAAGCTATGGCACATATTCTCTTGGCTGTAACGGGCTCAATCGCCTCTTATAAGTCAGCAGATTTAGTCAGTTCGCTTAAAAAACAAGGTCATCAAGTCACTGTCTTAATGACCCAAGCTGCTACAGAGTTTATCCAACCTTTGACACTACAGGTACTCTCACAGAATTCCGTCCACCTGGATGTCATGAATGAACCCTATCCTGATCAGGTTAATCATATTGAACTTGGCAAAAAAGCAGATTTATTTATCGTGGCCCCTGCAACAGCTAACACTATTGCAAAACTAGCTCACGGCTTTGCCGACAACATGGTGACCAGTACGGCTCTAGCCTTGCCAAGTCATATCCCAAAACTCATCGCACCAGCTATGAATACGAAAATGTATGATCATCCGGCAACTCAGGCTAATCTGAAAACATTAGAAAGCTATGACTATCAGCTGATTGCTCCTAAGGAATCCCTACTAGCTTGTGGCGACCATGGACGAGGAGCTTTAGCTGACCTCACAATTATTTTAGAAAGAATAAAGGAAACTCTCGATGAAAAAACGCTCTAATATTGCACCCATTGCTATCTTTTTTGCAACCATGCTCGTGATACACTTTCTGAGCTCACTTATCTTTAACCTTTTTCCATTTCCAATCAAACCGACCATTGTTCATATTCCTGTCATTATTGCCAGCATTATCTACGGTCCACGCGTTGGGGTTACACTTGGATTTTTGATGGGGCTACTTAGCTTGACGGTTAACACAATTACAATTCTACCGACAAGCTACCTCTTCTCTCCCTTCGTACCAAATGGGAACATCTACTCAGCTATCATTGCCATCGTCCCACGTATTTTGATTGGTTTAACTCCGTATCTAGTCTATAAACTGATGAAAAATAAAACTGGTCTGATTTTAGCTGGTGCCCTTGGTTCACTTACCAACACAGTCTTTGTACTTGGCGGAATTTTCTACCTTTTTGGAAATGTTTTTGATGGTAATATCCAAAAACTCCTAGCAACTGTTATCTCAACAAATTCGATTGCTGAATTAGTCATTTCCGCAGTTCTAACCCTAGCCATTGTCCCACGACTACAAACCTTGAAGAAATAAAAATAATCTCCGCTTTCAAGCTTGAAGGTGGAGATTTTGTTTGATATAGTTACTATTATTAGTGAAATCTTTACCAATATCTAACTAAAAATGACCTATAAACCTAAGTAAATCCTTGCTTTATTGTCTTGTTTATTGTACTATACTAGTGTATATACAGTTAAAAAGGAGATTCTTATGAACACACGGAAAAAGACACAATTTATGACAATGACTGCCCTCTTAACGGCTATTGCAATTTTGATTCCAATTGTTATGCCTTTCAAGATTGTCATTCCACCTGCTTCCTATACTTTAGGAAGCCACATCGCTATTTTTATTGCCATGTTCTTGTCGCCCTTGATGGCTGTTTTTGTCATCCTAGCCTCTAGTTTTGGATTTTTGATGGCAGGCTATCCCATGGTTATCGTTTTTCGAGCTTTTTCCCATATCTTTTTTGGGACTTTGGGGGCTCTTTACCTACAAAAATTCCCCGATACCCTAGATAAACCAAAAACTTGCTGGATTTTCAACTTTGTGTTAGCGCTTGTCCATGCCCTTGCTGAAGTATTAGCTTGTGTCGTTTTTTATGCAACTTCCGGTACCAATGTAGAAAATATGTTTTATGTTCTATTTGTACTAGTTGGATTTGGCACAATTATTCATAGTATGGTAGACTATACATTAGCACTAGCTGTCTATAAAGTGCTTCGCAAACGCCGTTAAAAGGAAGAACTATGACAAAAGATCGCAAACAAGCCCTGCTCCAACTCTTGAAAGAAACTCCTAAAGCCCTCAATGGCCAAAGTTTAGCTGAACATTTTCATGTTACACGCCAGGTCATTGTACAGGACATTGCAATTTTAAGAGCCGATGGCGCTCCTATCCTATCCACCAATCGTGGCTACGTCTATAAGCAAATTGAAACCAACCCTTATGTTCACAAACTTTTCAAAGTGAAACATGAAGTTGAAGAAATCGGTCAAGAACTCCTTGCTATCGTAGATAATGGCGGACGTGTTCAAAACACCTTGATTGACCATCCCGTCTATGGAGAAATTGAAACCTTGCTGAAACTGTCTTGTCGCCGAGATGTTCAGCATTTTCTAGAACAAGTCGAGCATTCTGATTTTAAACCTTTATCTGAATTGACAGATGGTATCCATTACCACCTAGTTGAAGCCGAAACACAACAAGACCTCCACTATATCGAGGAGGCCTTGGATCAGCTAGGTTATTTAGTAAAAGACTAGAAGATTTTCTTCTCCCAATCATCTTCTGTACGGCGAGGATAGAAAAACTCTGATTTGTCAGGAGCTTCCATCATCTCCATCAAGGGTAACATATCATAGGCCAGATCCAAGTTTGGAATCTGGTCTTTTTGCACCCAAGAAACTTCTCCTTCATCTGAAGAGCGAAGGCTACCAGAGAACTCAGTCGCCTTATAACAAATGACAATATAGCGCCCACCTGTATCTAGTGGCCAATTTTTAATGCCGACAAGTTGAGGATTTTGGATAGTCAATCCTGTTTCTTCATAGATTTCACGAATGACAGACTCTGCGAAAGACTCGCCATTTTCTATATGACCTCCTGGAAAGGCATAGCCAGACCAGCGATTGGCTTCAGGAGAGCGATACTGCATCACCACGCGCTGCGTTTCGAGGTCTTCAATCAGACAAATGTTTGTTAAAATTGTTAATTGTGCTCGAGACATACATAGACTCACTTTCTAATTTATTACATTTTCAGACTTGTACCAGTGACATTAGCTTCTACTTTTTAAAATTATTTAGAATAAAATACCATCCGTTTTTCCTTTATAGGCTTTCCAAGTTCAAGCATCTTTTCTTGTTCATCAAAAGTAAAACCCATTTTTTGATAGAAAGCAATGGCGCGCTTATTATCTTTCAATACCCATAAAAAAATTTCAGAAAAATGATCAAGAGCAGTCAAAGCTACTTTCACTAACTTTTGTGAGATACCTTTTCCGTAATAGTCTTTTAAAATATATAAAGCAATAATTTCATCAGCTTGAATAGTCTCATCACGAAAGTTGCCATAACTTATAAAACCAACTACCTTCACGCCATCTATCGCAATCAATGTATTTTCTGGATACTTTTGACTAAAGAATCGACATCTTTCTAATGTCATTGTCTCTTGAAATTCCGCAGGCAAAAGGTCATCATAAGCCTCTCTCCACGTTTGCCAGTGAACGAAGGATTTACCTTCTATCTCTTCAGGAGTTTCCATTGATTTGATAATAACCGTCATTTACTTTCTTCTCCTTAATCCAACATCCTAACTTCCTTTGCTACTTTTTTTAGAAATTTTTGTCTTGTTGAACTTGTATTCACTTCACGGCCTAACTCTCCTAAGATTGAAACCCTCTTTGTTTTTATGCCACAGTGATTCAATACAGCATTCTTTAATACCGATATTCCATAACTATCTGGAATGTTAATCGGACCTGAAAATACTTTGTACCACCAAGTTGGTGCCATGGAGGTTGCATAGATACTAGCCGTTTTTCCTTTTAGTAACTTTTTAAACTGTTTCCCTCTCAAGTAGTTCAAAATAAAGCTTCCTCGATTATTTGCAGAGTATGCAATGCCTGGCGTAAAAACACGATCAATCCATCCCTTCAATAGACTAGGCATACTACTCCACCAAATAGGATAAACAAAAATGAAATGATCTGCCCACTGAATTAATTCTTGAGAGCGTAGAATAAACGGATCGTCCTCCATCCTTTGTCGATAACCATAACGTAAAACAGGATCAAACTCTTCCTCATTAAGATTAATCGCTTCAAGTTCATGTCTCTTTGAGTCTATACTTTCTATAATCGTTTGAAAAATTGCTTGACAGTAGCTTTCTTTATCAGGATGTCCATTGATAACTAAAATATTCATAAAATTCCCCTAATCCAACGCCTTGACTTCCAACATCATATCACGAATCTGAGCTGCAAGTTCAAAATCAAGCACTTCAACGGCTTCTTGCATTTGTTTTTCGAGTTTCTTGACAAGCTCTTTGCGCTCTTGTTTGTTGAGGCTGTTGATGTCAACTTCCTTGTCTTCTTCCTTAGCAACTGCCTTGGTCACGGCAATCAAGTCACGGATTTCTTTCTTGATTGTCTGAGGCACAATACCGTGTTCTTCATTATAAGCCATCTGGATTTTGCGACGGCGGGCAGTTTCATCGATAGCACGTTGCATAGACTGGGTGACGGTGTCCGCATACATGATGACATGACCTTCACTGTTACGGGCGGCACGTCCAATGGTCTGGATGAGTCCACGCTCGTTACGAAGGAAACCTTCTTTGTCAGCATCGAGAATGGCAACCAAGCTAACCTCAGGAACATCAATCCCTTCACGAAGGAGATTGATTCCGACCAAGACATCAAAGACACCCAGGCGTAGGTCACGAATTATCTCCGTCCTCTCCAAGGTCTTGATATCCGAGTGCATGTACTTGACCTTAATGCCCATTTCTTTAAAATAGTCGGTTAAATCCTCTGCCATTTTCTTAGTCAAAGTGGTGATAAAGGTACGATCGTTCTTTTCAACACGGGCATTGATTTCACCCAAAAGGTCATCAATCTGTCCCATAGTCGGACGGACCTCCACCTCAGGATCCAAAAGACCTGTCGGACGAATGATTTGCTCAATCACTGTCTCGGTTTGTTCATTTTCATAGTCACCAGGTGTCGCCGAAACGTAAACAATCTGATGCACATGGCTTTCAAACTCTTCACGACGGAGAGGACGATTGTCCAAGGCTGACGGCAAACGGAAACCATAATTTACTAACATTTCCTTACGAGAACGGTCTCCATTGTACATGCCCTTGATTTGTCCCATGGTCATGTGACTTTCGTCAATCATAATCAAGAAATCATCTGGGAAGAAGTCGAGAAGCGTATAAGGAGGCTCTCCTTCGCTACGATCATCCATGTGGCGTGAATAGTTTTCAACCCCATTTGTATAGCCCATCTCGCGCAGCATTTCGATATCGTACTCTGTCCGTTGTTTCAAGCGCTGGGCTTCAAGCAGTTTGCCTTCCTTTTCAAAGACAGCTAGTTGCTCTTCTAATTCTGCTTGAATCTTGGCAATGGCAACTTCCATATGGTCGTCATTGGTCACAAAGTGAGTAGCTGGGAAAATAGCCAAATGATCCACTTCTCCCAACACCTGACCAGTCAGAGCCTCAACCTCACGGATACGGTCAATTTCGTCTCCAAAAAATTCTACTCGAAAGGCGTGTTCATCACGGGAAGCTGGGAAAATCTCTACCACATCCCCACGAACGCGAAATCTTCCCCGTTGGAAATCAATATCATTACGTTCAAACTGGATATCAACCAAGTCATTCAAGAGTTTATCACGAGAAATTTCAAGACCTGGACGTAGACTAACGACACTATCAGCGTATTCCTTGGGCGAACCCAAACCATAGATACAAGAGACTGAAGCCACGACAATAACATCATTGCGCTCCAAAAGGGCTGAAGTCGCTGAGTGACGGAGCTTGTCAATCTCGTCATTGACAGAACTATCCTTTTCAATATAGGTATCGCTGGAAGGGACATAGGCCTCAGGTTGGTAATAATCATAGTAGGATACGAAGTACTCAACAGCATTTTCAGGGAAAAATTCTTTAAACTCCCCATAGAGCTGTCCTGCCAGAGTCTTATTGTGAGCGATGACCAGTGTTGGTTTATTAACTTTAGAAATGACCTGACTCATGGTATAGGTCTTCCCTGTACCAGTCGCCCCCATCAAAATCTGTGCTTTTTCGCCCCCCTCGATATTATCAACCAACTGCTCGATAGCTTGGGGTTGATCTCCTGATGGTTGATATTTTGATACTAGTTTAAATTGATTGTCAGTAATGCGATTAATCATAAGAATCCTCTCTCCGTGTGCTATTCCTATTTTAGCATACTTGTAGCATTTTCACGAAGAAAAGGACGGACCGAAGTCACATCCTTTCATTTTCTTTCTTCAATAGATAAGCGAGATAGACAATCAGCAGTAGCAAGACCAGACTTGTCATGATAGATCCTTCTATCCCAAAAGATCCACCTGATAACCAGCCTTGATTACCTTGTGGTAAAAAGGTCATCAGTGATGTCCCAGACGGCTGACCGCTAACTAAAATCCCAAAAAGATTGCCCTGAGCAAAATTCCAGGCGCCATGAATACCTGCTACACCCCAAACTGTATCTGTTTTGAGGAGGTAAAGTGACATGGCAACTCCGAATAAAAAGAGATTCACTAGAGATAGAGGGGTGAGACCAGAATTTCCCGCATGAAGCAGGGTAAAGAACAGGCTAGATATAAGAACAGCTAGTTTTAGATTGGTTCTTGAGGCCAATTGAGGAAGAAGCCAAGCACGGGCCACCACTTCTTCTGTTGTCCCCTGTAAAATCCAAAATGGGATAGTAAAGACAACAAAGGTAAGCGAATAAGGATTCAAGTAAATAGACTCCAAACGATATTGCCCTAATGCTACTAAACCTAACAAGGTCAAAAGAAAAAGTGCCAAACCTAAGCCAAATCCTTTCAGAAGACTGCTGAGGAAATTTTCTCTATAAAATCCTAAAGTTCGAATAGGTCTTTTCTCAACTTTTTTAGTCCATCTGAACACAGTGTTGAGTATAAAACCAAAGGCCAGTAAATCTAAAATTAAATGAAAGTCACTTGTTTTATCCATCAAGCTCTGCTGCAAGGTCTGCAAGTAGGTAGCAAAAGCTTGACCAGTCTCTCCAAAATTTCTAGCAAGTCCGATAAGAGCTAACAAACTAATACCATATAAAGTAAAAGCCACAAACTCTCCTATGAAGACAAAAGCAAAGGCTAACAAGGGGCTTGTGTAAATGTTTAACCGCATTTGAGAAGCTTGGAAGTCTTTAAAAATTCTTTTGTTCTTCATATCTCCGTCCTCTTTTCTTCTACTATATACTATTATTATAGCACTTTTTAATAGCAATTCAAGAAAGAAAAGGAAAAATCAATGTTATATTTTCTGACACAAAACTATAAAAATTTGCCTTTTTTTACTTTTTCTGATATAATGGGAAAATATTCGGAAAAGGAGACTAAAAATGAAGAAAAAATTTCTAGCATTTTTGCTAATTTTATTCCCAATTTTCTCATTAGGTATTGCGAAAGCAGAGACGATTAAGATTGTGTCTGATACCGCCTATGCACCTTTTGAGTTTAAAGATTCAGATCAAACTTATAAAGGAATTGATGTTGACATTATCAACAAAGTCGCTGAGATTAAAGGATGGAACATTCAGATGTCCTATCCTGGATTTGACGCAGCGGTCAATGCGGTTCAAGCTGGCCAAGCTGACGCTATCATGGCAGGAATGACAAAGACTAAAGAACGTGAAAAAGTTTTCACCATGTCTGATACTTACTATGATACAAAAGTTGTCATTGCAACTACAAAGGCACACAAGATTAGCAAGTACGACCAATTGAAAGGTAAAACTGTTGGTGTTAAAAACGGAACAGCCGCTCAACGTTTCCTTGAAAGTATCAAGGATAAATACGGCTTTAGTATTAAAACATTTGACACTGGTGATTTGATGAACAACAGCTTGAGTGCTGGTGCCATTGATGCCATGATGGATGACAAACCTGTTATCGAGTATGCTATTAACCAAGGTCAAGACCTCCATATTGAAATGGATGGTGAAGCTGTAGGAAGTTTTGCTTTCGGTGTTAAAAAAGGAAGCAAATACGAGCACCTAGTCACTGAATTTAACCAAGCCTTGGCTGAAATGAAAAAAGATGGTAGTCTTGATAAGATCATCAAGAAATGGACCGCTTCATCATCTTCAGCAGTGCCAACCACAACTACTGCAGCAGGTCTAAAAGCAACTCCTGTTAAAGCTAAATACATCATTGCCAGTGATTCTTCTTTTGCACCTTTTGTGTTCCAAAACTCAAGTAACCAATTTACTGGTATTGATATGGACTTGATTAAGGCAATCGCTAAAGACCAAGGTTTTGAAATTGAAATCACCAACCCTGGTTTTGATGCAGCTATCAGTGCTGTCCAAGCTGGTCAAGCAGATGGTATCATTGCTGGTATGTCTGTCACAGATGCTCGTAAGGCAACTTTTGACTTCTCAGAATCCTACTACACTGCTAATACAATCCTTGGTGTCAAAGAATCAAGTACCATTGCTTCTTATGAAGATTTGAAAGGGAAGACAGTCGGTGTTAAAAACGGAACTGCTTCTCAAACCTTCCTAACAGAAAATCAAAGCAAATACGGTTACAAAATCAAAACCTTTGCTGATGGTTCTTCAATGTACGACAGTTTAAATACTGGAGCTATCGATGCCGTTATGGATGATGAGCCTGTCCTCAAATATTCTATCAGCCAAGGACAAAAATTGAAAACACCAATCGCTGGAACTCCAATCGGTGAAACAGCCTTTGCCGTTAAAAAAGGAGCAAATCCAGAGTTAATTGAAATGTTCAACAACGGACTTGCAAACCTTAAAGCAAACGGAGAATTCCAAAAGATTCTTGATAAATACCTAGCTAGTGAGTCTTCATCTGCATCAACAAGCACTGTTGATGAGACAACTATCTGGGGCTTGCTTCAAAACAACTACAAACAACTCCTTAGCGGTCTTGGTATCACTCTTGCTCTAGCTCTTATCTCATTTGCTATTGCCATTGTCATCGGGATTATCTTTGGTATGTTTAGCGTTAGCCCCTACAAATCTCTTCGTGTGATCTCTGAGATTTTCGTTGACGTTATCCGTGGTATTCCATTGATGATTCTTGCAGCCTTTATCTTCTGGGGAATTCCAAACTTCATCGAGTCTATCACAGGCCAACAAAGTCCAATTAACGACTTCGTAGCTGGTACTATCGCCCTCTCACTCAATGCAGCGGCTTATATCGCTGAAATCGTTCGTGGTGGTATTCAGGCTGTTCCGGTTGGTCAAATGGAAGCCAGCCGAAGCTTGGGTATCTCTTATGGAAAAACCATGCGTAAGATTATCTTGCCACAAGCAACTAAATTGATGTTGCCAAACTTTGTTAACCAATTCGTTATCGCTCTTAAAGATACAACCATCGTATCTGCTATCGGTTTGGTTGAACTCTTCCAAACTGGTAAGATTATCATCGCCCGTAACTACCAAAGTTTCAAGATGTATGCAATCCTTGCTATCTTCTATCTTGTAATTATCACACTTTTGACTAGACTAGCGAAACGCTTAGAAAAGAGGATTCGTTAATGGCAAAATTAAAAATTGATGTAAATGATTTACACAAACATTATGGAAAAAATGAGGTTTTAAAAGGAATTACGACTAAGTTCTATGAAGGAGATGTTGTTTGCATCATCGGTCCTTCAGGTTCTGGTAAATCGACCTTCCTTCGTAGCCTCAACCTTCTAGAAGAAGTCACTAGTGGTCACATCACTGTGAACGGCTATGACTTAACTGAAAAAACAACCAACGTTGACCACGTCCGTGAAAATATCGGAATGGTTTTCCAACACTTCAATCTCTTCCCACACATGTCTGTATTGGACAACATTACCTTTGCTCCTATTGAGCACAAGTTGATGACTAAGGAAGAAGCTGAGAAATTGGGAATGGAGTTGCTTGACAAGGTTGGGCTAGCAGATAAAGCTAATGCTAATCCAGATAGCCTATCAGGTGGTCAAAAACAACGTGTGGCTATCGCTCGTGGACTAGCAATGAATCCAGACATCATGCTCTTTGATGAACCAACTTCTGCCCTTGACCCTGAGATGGTCGGAGACGTACTAAACGTTATGAAGGAATTGGCTGAGCAAGGTATGACCATGATTATCGTAACCCATGAGATGGGATTTGCTCGTCAGGTTGCCAACCGAGTTATCTTTACTGCGGATGGTGAATTCCTTGAAGACGGAACACCTGATCAAATCTTTGATAACCCACAGCACCCACGTCTGAAAGAGTTCTTGGACAAGGTCTTAAACGTCTAAAGTCAAACTGTAAGGATTTCCTTGCAGTTTTTTTCTATCTCGTATTGGATTTTTTGATTTTTCGGAAAATTATGTTAGAATTAAGTTTATGAAATGAGGTTTCCTCATACCTAGCAAGACTAGGAATAAAAATAGAAATTAGGTAGCTAGATGTCATCTAAGGTTATTGTTACAATTTTCGGTGCGAGTGGAGACCTGGCTAAACGCAAGCTCTACCCTTCCCTTTTTAGACTATATAAATCCGGCAATCTTTCCGAACACTTTGCAGTCATTGGAACTGCTCGTCGTCCTTGGAGCAAGGAATATTTTGAATCTGTTGTAGTCGAATCCATCCTTGATTTGGCAGATAGTACCGAACAAGCTCAAGAGTTCGCTAGCCACTTCTACTATCAAAGTCATGATGTCAATGATACAGAGCACTACATTGCTTTGCGTCAATTGCAGGCTGAACTAAATGACAAGTACCAAGCTGAACACAACAAGCTCTTCTTCTTGTCTATGGCACCTCAGTTCTTTGGAACTATCGCCAAACACCTCAAGTCTGAAAACATTGTGGATGGTAAAGGTTTTGAGCGCTTAATCGTTGAAAAACCATTTGGTACAGATTACGCAACTGCAAGCAAGTTGAATGACGAGCTCCTAGCAACATTTGACGAAGAACAAATTTTCCGTATTGACCATTATCTTGGTAAGGAAATGATCCAAAGTATCTTTGCAGTTCGCTTTGCAAACTTGATTTTTGAAAATGTTTGGAACAAGGATTTTATCGACAATGTTCAAATTACTTTTGCAGAGCGCTTGGGTGTAGAAGAACGTGGTGGCTACTATGACCAATCTGGTGCCCTCCGCGACATGGTACAAAACCATACACTACAACTGCTTTCTCTCCTTGCCATGGACAAGCCAGCAAGCTTCACAAAAGACGAGATTCGTGCTGAGAAGATTAAGGTCTTTAAAAACCTCTATCATCCAACAGATGAAGAGCTTAAAGAACACTTTATCCGTGGTCAATACCGCTCTGGTAAGATTGATGGCATGAAATATATCTCTTATCGTAGCGAGCCAAATGTAAATCCAGAATCAACAACTGAAACCTTTGCATCTGGTGCCTTCTTTGTAAACAGCGATCGATTCCGTGGCGTTCCTTTCTTCTTCCGTACTGGTAAACGTCTGACTGAAAAAGGAACTCATGTCAACATCGTCTTTAAACAAATGGACTCTATCTTTGGTGAGCCACTTGCTCCAAACATTTTGACCATCTATATCCAACCAACAGAAGGTTTCTCTCTCAGTCTAAATGGGAAGCAGGTAGGAGAAGAATTTAACTTGGCTCCTAACTCACTTGATTACCGCACAGATGCAACCGCAACTGGTGCCTCTCCAGAACCATACGAAAAATTGATTTATGATGTCCTAAACAACAACTCAACTAACTTTAGCCACTGGGATGAAGTGGGTGCGTCATGGAAATTGATTGACCGTATCGAAGAGCTCTGGGCTGAAAATGGTGCCCCACTTCATGACTATAAAGCTGGAAGTATGGGACCTCAAGCCAGCTTTGACTTACTTGAAAAATTCGGTGCCAAATGGACTTGGCAACCAGATATCGCCTATCGTCAAGATGGTCGTTTAGAATAAAAAAATCCTGCAAGTTTGTTCCTTGCAGGATTTTTGTTTCTGATTAGATTAAGCCTTCCAAGAGACCCTTCATAAAGTTTTCTGAGTTAAATTCTCCAATATCATCTATTTTTTCACCAAAACCAATCAATTTTACAGGAATATTGAGTTCTTCTCGGATAGCTAGAACAACACCACCTCGAGCCGTTCCATCAATCTTAGTCAAGACAATTCCTGTTAAAGGAGTGATTTTTGAAAATTCTTTGGCCTGTACTAGGGCGTTTTGACCTGTTGATGCATCCAGAGCCAAGAAGGTTTCATGGGGTGCCTCTGGAACAACACGCTTGATGATGCGTCCAATCTTTTCCAACTCAGCCATGAGGTTGTCCTTGTTTTGTAGACGACCAGCAGTATCAATCATGAGAATATCGATACCTTCAGATACGGCACGTTCCATTCCATCAAAGACTACACTGGCTGGGTCAGCTTTTTCAGGTCCAGTCACAACTGGAACGTCCACACGACGACCCCATTCAGCTAGCTGGGCTACTGCCCCCGCGCGGAAGGTATCTGCTGCAACCAGCATGACCTTCTTACCTGCTTGTTTGTAGCGGTGGGCTAATTTTCCGATAGAAGTGGTTTTCCCAACACCATTGACCCCAACAAAGAGCATGACTGTCAAGCCATCTTGGAAGTGGATTCTTTCATCGTAGTTGCCATCCTTTTCATAAAGCTCAACCAATTTCTCAATGATGACACGGCGTAGTGCGTCGGGTTTCTTGGCGTTTTCAAGCTTGGCTTCGTAGCGGAGCTCCTCCGTTAAGTTAGAAGCGACCTGTACACCAACATCACTCATAATCAGCAGTTCTTCCAATTCCTCGAAGAATTCTTCGTCAACAGAGCGGAAGTTAGCAAAGAAGGCATTCAAGCGGGCACCAAATCCTGTACGAGTTTTCTTAAGACTGCGGTCATATTTTTCCTGAACAGTTTCTTCTACTTGAGGCCTTTCTGCTTCAAGAACTTCAGAACTATTTTCTTCTACAGTCTCTAAGAGCTCAATATTCTCTTCCTCTGTGACTTCTTCTGAGTTTGGCAATTCTTCGACTTCTTCTTGTTGAACTTCTACAGCTGGCTCTGAATCCAGACTTTCTTCAACTGTCTCTTGATTTTCGTCTTCTTCAAACACAGCTTCTTCAGAACTTTCAACTTCTGCTACTTCTTGAGAAAATTCCTCAGCTTCTGTATCTTCAGACAAATCGAGATTTTCCAGAGCTTCTTTTACAACTTCTTCGATTTTAGGTTCTTCTTTTTTTCCGAATAGACGGTCAAATAATCCCATATCTTAGTTCTCCTTTAGCACGTATTCTTCGATTGCCCAGGCGACAGCTTCCTCATCATTGGTCATTGGAGTCACTACATTTGCGACTGCCTTGACTTCAGGAACAGCGTTTTGCATGGCAACACCGAGCCCTGCCCATTCAATCATAGACAAATCATTGGCCTCATCTCCACAAGCCATAACTTGGCTTTGATCGATTCCAAGATGGCTGATTAGTTTGGCCAAACCGGTTGCTTTATGGACATTTTTAGGAGACCACTCTAATAACATCTCACGTGATTTAAAGATTTCATATTGGTCAAACAATTCTGGAGAAATCTTCTGAATGGCTGCATCCAAGGGTTCTTGAGCAAAGGCAGTCACGCATTTGTTGTAGGTCATTTGACTAGACAAGTCTGCAAAGTCCACTGGAACAAAGGTCAATGCTGGATTGAATTTGGCATAAAGACTTTCTTGGTCCGATTGAATTTGATAAACAGTTCCTTCTGAGATGGCATCAAGAGGCAGTGATAATTTCTCTGTTTCCTCATACAAGCGTTCCACATCATCATATGAAAAGACTGTTTTATCAAGGATTTCACCTGTATTTTTCTGAACCAAACCACCATTAAAAGTAATCGTATACTCATCTTCGTGGCCGTCAGTCCCTAGCTCATGGAGAAAGAAATCCATAGCTTTTAAGGGACGACCAGTTGTCAATACAACCTTGATACCACGATCACGCGCAGCTTTCAAGGTTGCCTTAGTGCGATCCGTCAGCCTTTTATCAGTAGTCAGCAAGGTCCCGTCCAAGTCCAATGCAATCAATTTTATATCTGCCATTATAAGCCCTCCATATAAGCTATAACCGACTGGTCCTTATGGTGACCAATCACTGTCTCTGCTAATTCTAAAATTTCAGGTCGTGCATTTTCAGGAGCTACAGGATGTCCCACAACCTGCATCATATGCAAGTCATTTAGATTGTCTCCAAAAGCCAGAACCTGATCCATTGTGATACCAAGTTTTTTAGCTAATTCAACAATGGCCACACCCTTATCGACATAGTCCAGAACAATATCAATGGATTCAAAGCCAGTTGTCATGGCCTTAACACCAGGGACATTTTCGTTTACCCAAGCTTCCCCAGCTTCTAGCGTTTCTTCTGTGAAGTTGGTTGTAAATTTGAAAATGTCATCTTTAATATCTTCCAGACTCGCTACTTTTTGGATATTTTCATTATAGTGCTGACTCACTTTTAAATAGGTCTCATCAACCGTATCTAGAACATAAGCTCCCTTTTTTCCCGTCAAGAGCAGTTTATTGATATCTACATAAGGTGACGTTTTCAGCCTTTCAAAAGTTGATAGATAAAACTCACGAGACATGGTCGCTTCATACAAGTCTTGACCTCGATACTCTACCAAACTGCCATTTTCCGCGATGAAAATGATGTCATCACGAACATCAGCAAATAATTTTTCTAGAGATAAAAATCCGCGCCCCGAAGCTACCGCAAAGTAAATCCCTTTTTTCTTGTAGGAAACCAAGAGAGACTTGAGGCGGTCCATATCAAAGCGTCCATTCCCATCTAGGAAGGTTCCGTCCATATCCGTTGCTACTAGTTTAATTGTCATCCTTCAATACTTTCTAAATCTTTTAACTTCACCGAAACAATTTTTGAGACACCTGATTCTTGCATGGTCACTCCATAGATGGAATCAGCCGCTGCCATGGTTCCCTTACGGTGGGTTACGACGATAAACTGGCTGTCCTTGTCAAATCGATTGAGGTAATCCCCGAAACGTTTAACATTAGCTTCGTCAAGCGCAGCCTCTACCTCATCCAAGATAACAAATGGAATGGTCTTGACACGGATAATGGAGAAGAGTAAGGCAAGAGCCGATAGAGCTTTTTCACCACCACTCATGAGGTTGAGAGACTGAATTTTCTTGCCTGGTGGTTGAACAGAAATCTCAACCCCAGCTGTCAGCAGGTCTCCTTCAGTCAAAATGAGGTCCGCTTGACCTCCGCCAAACATCTGCTTAAAGGTCACTTTGAAAGACTCACGAATGGCTTCAAAGGTGGATTTAAAGCGTTCCTTGACCTCATCATTCATCTCTGTAATTGTCTCAAGGAGCAGATTTTTCGCTGACAAAATATCATCTCGCTGACTATTTAGGAAATCCAGACGATTATGAACTTCTTCATACTGGTCAATAGCTTCTATATTGACAGGACCCAGTGAGCGAATAGCCTTCTCTAAGTCCTTAACCTCTTGCTCTGCCAGATTGAGATTTTCCAACTCATGTGCTTTTTCTAGAGCTTCAGTATAGCTAATCTGATACTGGTCTGTTAATTGACTTTGTAAATGACGCAAACGCTCACTGACCTTTTCTTTCTTGGCTTCAGCACGTGTTTGCTTGCGAATCCACTCCTCATTCTGCTGGCGAGCCTGATCCAAATGACTAGCAATATCATCCAGCTGACCTTCAATATCATCCAACTCAAACTGCTTGCGAATCAAACCTTGTTGGAGGTTTGTTTTCTGAGTTTTGGCTTCTTCGGCCTGTTGACTGAGCAATTCTGTATCAACCTTCTCCAGATTATCAACCTTTTCTTGAAGAAGGCGCTGGATTTCCTCTTGCTCGATATTCAGATTATCCAATTCCTTGCCTAAACGCTCAATATCAGCTACTTCATAACGTTTTTGCCCTTGTAGTTCTGTCTTAAGCAAGCGAGCTTGCGCTACCTGTTCCTGCAAGTTTTGATAGCGTTCTTGGATGTCATTTTTGTTAGACTTAATCTCTTCAATCTCAGCTTCCAGATTTTGCTTGTCACTGGCGATTGTAGTAAGGCGCTCTTGGCATTTTTCCTTATCCGCTTGCCAATCTCCCTCAGAAAGACGATTTAATTCCTCTTCTTGGAGTTTCCAAAGAGTTTCTAGCTCTTCAACTTGCTGACTGGTCTGCTGATAAGCGAGGGACAATCCTTGCTCCTGAATACGTGCCTGCTCTCCTTGAGATTTGATAGCTTCTAATCTTTCTGTCAATCTAGCCATCTCATCTTGCAAGGTCTTCAAAGCTACTTCTTCTGAACGCAAACTTGCTTCTTCTTCAGCAATTTCTTTTTGTAATTGCTCCAGTTCTGGCTTGATGAAAATACTGTTATTTTGGCGATTGGCACCACCCGCGTAAGAACCACCTGTGCGCAACTCTGTACCGTCCAATGTCACCATACGAACCTGATAACGAACCTGGCGAGCTGCTGCACGCGCGTGTTCTACGGTATCAAAAATAGCCGTCGTAGCTAGCAAGTTCTTGAAAATGGCTTCCAGTCTAGTATCGAAAGTAACCAGCTCATCTGCCATGCCAAGGAAGCCTGGACTTGCTGCGATAGCATCTTGATTCTGACTAGAAATCGTACGAGCCTTGATTGTTGTCAAAGGAAGGAAGGTTGCACGACCGGCTCTGTTTCGTTTGAGGAAATCAATAGCTTTGGTTGCCGCGTTTTCATCTTCCACGATGATATGCTGACTGCTGGCTCCAAGCGCAATCTCTAAGGCAGTTTGATAATGCACATCAAAGGTCAGGTGCTCACTGACTGCGCCAATAATTCCACCAAGACGGTCTTTTTCTTGGAGAACACTCTTAACACCTGCATAAAAGTTACTATGATTTCTCAGGATATTTTCCAAACTCTGAGCTCTAGCCTGCTTGTTTTTAAGACTGTCCAGACGGTCAAAGAGTTGACTTTGTTGAGCTTGATAGGAAGCTTTCTGCTCCTCTTGCTCCTTGGCAATAGCTTGATAGTCGGCCAATAATTTCTGAACCTGCTCCTTGGCAGTTTCAAGCTCTTCTTTTTGCTGACTAGCCTTCTCTTTAGCTGTAGCCAGCTGTTCTTTGAGTTTTTGTAGTTGATCTGCTTGTTTTTGAGAAAGCTGACGACTATTTTCCAATTCATTCTCAATACGGGTCAGATGGTTTGAGACATCCGCTTCTTCTTGTAAAAGGGCTACAAAGCGTTCACGTAAGAGCTCAATCATCTGATCTGGATCATCTGAAAAAGCCAGTAATTCAGCCTCTAATCGATTGAGTTTTTGATTATTTTGGACTAGATTTTCATCTAACTGTGCCAAATTCGCTTCTTTTTCAGCTTTTTCCTTACTTAGAGAATTTCTCTTATCCTCTAAAGCAGCCAAACGGGCTTGTGCTTCCTGTTGATTCAGGGCTACTTGCTCGGACTCCAGTTTCGATAGGGCTAATTTTCTCTCTAAATCACTAATCAAACTGGTCAAATCCATCAAACTGCCTTGGTCTTTGGCCATTTCAGCCTGTAAATCTTGGCGTTGCTTTTTAAGAGTTTGATTTTCTTCTTCTAATTTTTCCCGCTTTTGGTAGTAGCTCGTCAAGAGTTCCTGAACCTGAGCCAACTCTTCTTCTGTAGACTCTAGTTCAGCCTTATTTTCCTTGATTTGAGCAACCAAAACATCCAAGTAAATAGCTTTGCGTTGACCATCCAAATCCAGAAACTTACGAGCATTTTCAGCTTGCTTCTCAAGAGGCTTGATTTGATTATCCAACTCGTAGATAATGTCTTCAAGACGATCTAGATTATCCTGAGTTTGTTGCAGTTTGCTCTCAGTTTCTTTTCTACGAGTCTTGTATTTCAAAACTCCTGCAGCTTCTTCGAAAATAGCACGGCGTTCTTCAGGCTTGGAGTTGAAAATCTCCTCAACCTTCCCTTGGGAAATGATGGAGAAGGAATCTCGTCCCAAACCTGTATCCAAGAAAAGGTCATGAATATCACGCAGACGGACTTTCTTGCCGTCAATCTTGTATTCGCTATCTCCACTACGATAGATATGGCGTTCTACCCTGATTTCTTGACCAGCGTCCTTGATAAATTCGTCATGATTATCCAGAGTCACAACTACAGAAGCATAATTGAGCGGTTTGCGACTTTCGGTCCCAGCAAAGATAACATCAGGCATCTTGCCACCACGGAGACTCTTAACACTTGACTCCCCCAAGGCCCAACGCAGACTTTCTGTGATATTTGACTTTCCAGATCCATTTGGTCCAACGACTGCCGTCACACCTTGGTCAAAGACGACCTTGGTCTTATCAGCAAAAGACTTGAATCCCTGAATTTCGATTTCCTTTAAATACATGAATCCAGCCCTTTCTCAACGGCATTTTTGGCAGCTTCCTGCTCTGCTAATTTCTTAGACCGACCTTGACCTTGACCAATGCTCTTGCCTTCGACAAGAACTTCTACATCAAAGACCTTATCATGGGCAGGACCCGTTTCAGAAATCACCTGATAACGAATAGCCACATCTCCATTAACTTGAAGTAACTCTTGGAGATGGGTTTTGTAGTCTGTAATCATTTCAAACTCGCCTGCTTCAACCTTAGGAATCATAACTTGATAGATAAATTCCTTGACTTTGGCAACATCCTTGTCCAAAAGGAGGGCACCGAGAAAGGCCTCAAAGGCATCACCAAGAATGGTGTCACGATTGCGTCCACCAGACTTTTCTTCCCCTTTACCAAGTTTTATAAACTGGTCAAACTGGCAGTCACGCGCAAAACCAGCCAAACTCTCCTCGCGAACAATCATGGCACGGAGTTTAGACAAGTCACCCTCAGGCTTTTTAGGATATTTTTTATACAGATATTCTGAAATCAATAACTGTAGAACAGCGTCTCCTAAAAATTCCAAGCGTTCATTGTGTGAAATTTTTAAGAGGCGGTGCTCATTGGCATAACTCGTATGAGTAAAGGCAGTTTCCAGTAAATTTTTGTCTGCAAATTCGATTGCAAAATGGTTTTTAAGTACAGTTTGTAATTCTTTCATACCAACCTCTTTCTAACTGATAACAGTCCTTTTTATTATATCAAAAAAAGCCCCCTGAGTCACTTTAAAACGGGACTGGAGAGCATTTGGGAATTCTTTAAAAAGAGATTTTCAGTTTTAAGGGCCAATTTAGGGCTGTGTAAAGAAAAAAGCCCTATTAAAGGCTTTTTAGGATGTTTACATCCACCCTGAGGGAATCGAACCCCCATCTCAAGAACCGGAATCTTACGTGATATCCATTACACTAAGGGTGGAAACTTGTTTTATTATAACAGAAATTTGCTCTAATAACAAGTTTTTTTCTAGCCAAATAGCCCGTCTTAGTGGGAAGCATCCCCATTCCAGATGGAGTTTTTCACGATAACATAATCAACGTGTTTAAGGTCAGCAACCTGACGTCCACCTGCGTATGAAATGGCACTTTGAAGGTCTTGTTCCATCTCAGTTAAAGTGTCTTGCAAATGACCTTTGGCAGGAAGCAAGATGCGTTTTCCTTCGACGTTTTTATAAGCACCTTTTTGATATTGTGAGGCTGAACCATAATATTCTTTGAACTGTTCACCATCGACTTCAATCGTTTTCCCTGGACTTTCGATGTGTCCTGCAAAGAGAGAACCAATCATGACCATGCTAGCACCGAAGCGGATAGACTTGGCAATATCACCATGAGTACGAATCCCTCCATCAGCGATAATCGGTTTACGTGCAGCCTTGGCACACCAGCGTAGAGCAGCCAACTGCCAACCACCTGTACCGAACCCAGTCTTAACCTTGGTAATACAAACCTTACCAGGACCAATTCCGACCTTAGTAGCATCCGCACCAGCATTTTCCAATTCACGAACTGCTTCTGGTGTTCCCACATTTCCAGCAATAACAAAAGTATCTGGCAATTCTTTCTTGATGTGTTGAATCATAGAAATCACGCTATCCGCATGACCATGGGCAATATCAATCGTGATGTACTCAGGAGCATCAGCCTTGAGCTGGCTGACAAAATCATACTCATAATCCTTAACACCAACAGATATAGAAGCAATGAGCCCTTGCTCGTGCATGCGTTTAATAAAAGGAATGCGTCCTGCCTCATCAAAACGATGCATAATGTAGAAGTAACCACCTTTAGCCAGTTGCTCTGCTACATTTTCATCCAAAATCGTCTGCATATTAGCTGGCACAACAGGTAGTTTAAAGGTGTGCTTTCCTAAAGTGACACTTGTATCCGCTTCTGCACGGCTTTTAATGACACATTTATTTGGAATCAATTGAATATCTTCGTAATCAAAAATTGGAAATTCATTTAACATACCGATGTCTCGTTTCTTTTATAATGACCTACCTATGCTTGCGCATCTCTACGCCTTTTCCGACGTTTCCTTAATTCATTATAAACTAAAGTACAGATTTTGTCAAATAATTTTATAAATTAAAATATAATGTTCGGATTATTCTTGCGTAAATAGAAAAAAGAGGGGAATTTGTTTTCTCCCCACTTCTTCTACATTCTAATAATACTCCCCCTGACGGTAGTCCCATGAGTTAAAGGTGTCTGACAGGTGCATCATGATTTTATCAATGTCAAGCCCTTTACGGATTACAACTGGTGCTGGTGATGTTGAACGAGCTCCTCCTTGTTCTGGGATGAGTTTGCCGTCTTTATCAACCATAGAGACCATCACACCTTGCTCATAGCGCGTTTCAATCGTTTTGTCAGGCTGGATAGAAGCAACGTAGTCATCTGCCTCAATGACAAGGTCCACTGCCCCTTCGATACGTTCTCCAATACCTTCTACTTTACCACGGTTTCCTTTTCCAGATGGGTTAGCTGATGAGGCATAAACCATCTTGCCTTCTTCCCAAAGTTTGGCAGCCAATTGTTCACCAGCTTTCCCAAATTTGATAACGAAACAGCTCGTACCACGCACATCAGTCATAAGTTCTTCACGGCCATCACCGTATGCTTTGAGTTTTTCAAAAGCTTCTGGTTTCCAAGGAAGGATACAACCAAGAAGAATATCTTCATCCCAATGTTTTTGGTAGAAGGCTTCAATTTCTGGGTTAAGTTGTGCTAAAGCACGAAGCTCATCCATGCTACCGCAGAGAACAACACCTGGTTTGTTACGGTTACGCTCTTTGGCTGCGAACTTACGCTCAAGTCCTGCCTTATCGCTGGTCATGATAATGTAACCAACTTTAGTAGGGCAAACGATACATCCGCCCTCACCTTTTAAAATGTCATAGCCTTCTTGTGAAAGTGTTCCGTTCCATTGAATGTGTTTTGTCATAGTTCTATTTCCTTTTCTAATTTTCTTCTAATCCTGCCAGTAGGCTGGTCGTTGTTTTTCATAAGCAGCAATCAAATCTTCATACTGCAAGGTAATTCCGATATCATCCAAACCATTTAAGAGCTTGTGTTTCCACTCGCTATCAATTTCAAAAGTGAACTCTCCAATTGGTGAGATGATTTTTTGTCGTTCCAAGTCCACAGTTACCTGGTCAGTCGGTTTGAGCTGGGCTAGCTTTTCTCTAACCTCTCTAGGCTGAACAATAGGCAACATGCCATTATTGAGTTCATTATTGTAATGAATATCCCCAAAAGATCCTGCAATCACGACCTTAAAACCATAGTCTGCTAAGGCCCAAGCTGCATGTTCCCTCGAAGAACCTGCCCCAAAGTTATCCCCTGAGATAAGAATACTGGCTTTACGATATTCAGGCTGATTAAAGACAAAGTCAGGATCCTCAGTATACTTGTCGTCCAGATAACGCCAAGCATACATGAGGTACTTACCAAAGCCTTTTTTATCAATCAACTTGAGAAACTGCTTGGGTAGGATTTGGTCGGTGTCGATATTATCATTCATGAGAGGAACGGTCGTTCCCGTATAAACTGTAAATTTCTCCATATCCTCTCCTTACTGGGCTTCTGGCATTTGCCGAACATCTACGAAGCGCCCTGCAATAGCTGCCGCAGCTGCCATGGCTGGACTGCAGAGGTGGGTCTTAGCACCAAAGCCTTGTCTATCTTCAAAGTTGCGGTTGCTGGTTGAGGCGCAGTGAACGCCATCTGGAACCTTGTCAGGATTCATCCCTAGGCACATAGAGCAACCTGGGTCTCTCCACTCAAAGCCAGCATCTAGAAAGACCTTATCCAAGCCCAACTTCTCAGCAGCTCGTTTGACAGGACGAGAACCTGGGACTACGATAGCCGTTAAGTTAGGAGCAATCTTCTTCCCTTTAACAAATCGCGCAGCCAACTGCAAGTCACTGAGACGAGCATTGGTACAAGAGCCAATAAAGATATAGCCTAGTTCAATATCCGCTGGCTTTTGACCAGGCTCCAAATCCATGTAATTGTAGGCTCTCTCATCATTCATATCCTTAATTTCTGGGAAGCTACTGTCAAAGTCAACTCCCATAGCAGGATTGGTCCCCCAGGTCACCATTGGAGCTAAGTCTGAGACATCCATCTGGATAACCTTATCGTAAACGGCATCATCATCACTGACAATTGTTTTCCAATCAGCCACAGCCTCTTCAAAGTCCTCTGGAACACATTCCCGTCCCTTGAGATAATCATAGGTGGTTTGATCTGGATTCATAATTCCCATCTTAGATCCAAACTCGATGGACATATTGCAGATGGTCATTCGCTCTTCCATGCTCAGTGCATCAATAGCTTGTCCACGATATTCCACCACGTAGCCAACGCCGCAAGCAACGCCGTACTTGGCAATCAAGGCTAAAATGAAATCCTTGGAATAAACTCCTTTTTGAGGAACTCCTGTGAATTCCACCAGCATTTTCTTAGGTTTGACCTGCCAGAGGGTCTGTGTCGCAAAGACATGTTCGACCTCACTAGTTCCAATTCCAAAGGCGATCGCTCCGAAAGCCCCGTGGGTTGCCGTATGACTGTCTCCACAAACGATGAATTTTCCTGGTTGGGTTCGTCCTGTTTCTGGACCCACCATGTGCACGATTCCCTGTTTTTCAGAACCGTGGGCCGCATGTTCAATCCCAAACTCCTCAACATTTTCAGCTAGCTTATCAATTTGAGCCTTAGAAATTACATCTCGAATATCGTATATATTGACTGTCGGGACATTGTGGTCAAAGGTTCCAAATGTCAAGTCTGGTCGTCTCAATCTGCGCCCTGCATCTCGCAATCCTTGAAAAGCTTGAGGACTGGTCACTTCATGAATATAGTGCTGGTCCACATACATGAGTTGGGGTTGCCCCTCTTCTCCCGTGATGACATGACGGTTCCATAATTTATCAAAAATTGATTTTCCTGCCATCCATTACCTCCAAATAAAATATAAGGCTACTAGTGTGGTCACCATCCCAAGAAACCAAACTGTTTTAAAATACCATTTTCGAGTCTTGTGATGAAAGGTGATTCCTGCTAGCCAGGCACCAAAACCACCACAAGCAAAGGCTAAAATGAGTAAGATTTTCTCTGGGATGCGCCAAGCTCTTCTCCTTGCCTTGGATTTGTCAATACCATAAATCAAGAAAACCATGACATTCCAAATCAAAAGGACTAGAGTAATTTTTTCGTCTAACTTCATAACCTTGCGATAATAGCTTCCGTCATTTCCTTAGTCGAAGCCTGTCCTCCTATATCTCTCGTTAAAATTCCAGATGCTAAACTTGCCTCAACAGCATGCTCGATACGCTCTGCATCCTCATAACGACCAAAGCTATCTCTCAACATCATGGCAACTGACAAAATCATGGAAATAGGATTGGCAATTCCTTGACCAGCAATATCAGGTGCTGAACCGTGAATAGGTTCATAGAGACTTGGTCCATTTTCAGAATGACTGGCTGATGGCATAACTCCAAGTGTTCCAGATAGAACGCTTGATTCATCAGAGAGAATATCTCCAAAAAGATTCTCCGTTACAATAACATCAAACTTGACAGGATTAGTAATCATGAGCATGGCAGCTGAGTCCACTAACTGGTGTTCCAAGGTCACATCTGGGAAATCCTGTGAGACCTTCTCAGCTACTTTCCGCCAGAGTTTTGAGGTCGCTAGAACATTTTGCTTATCGATACTAGTAACTATTTTTCTGCGATTTCTTGCAATTTCAAAGGCTTTGCGAATAATCCGCTCCACTTCCTCATAGCTATAGTCGTTGATATCACGCGCTTTGCGCTCTTCAAGGATATGATCTCCAAAGTAAATCCCGCCTGTCAACTCACGCACCACAACAAAGTCTACACCAGCAATTCGTTCCGGTTTAAGTGGTGACAAATGCTTGAGACTGTCAAAGATTTTTACAGGGCGAATATTAGCGTAAAGATTGAGTTCCTTACGGAGAGCCAGCAAGCCTTGTTCAGGCCGAACCGCTGCTCCATCATACTGGGGACTACCGATAGCCGCTAGGAGAATGGCATCTGCTTCACGACATACCTTGAGGGTTTCATCAGGTAAGGGATACCCTGCAGCATCGATACCTGCACCTCCAAAAGGTCGTCTATCAATCTCATAGTCAAAACCTGTTTTTTCAGCTAGAGCTTCCAGAACCTCTAAACCAGCCTCCATGATTTCTGGGCCAATTCCGTCCCCTGCTAGAGCTACTATTTTCTTTGTCATAGCATTCTCCTTTACACACTAGGCATATCGCGGTAAGAAACGCTGCGTCCCATCTCACCTGCATTCTCTTTTTGAACAAAGGTATTAGCATTTATGTAGGCAATTGCCGAAGCCTTTAGAACATCGAAATCAAGACCTGCTGCGTTAAAGATGGTTTCCGTATCTCTGTTTTCAACAGTGACCAAGACTCGAGCCTGGGAATCAATTCCATCTGTCACCGCATCAATGGTATAGGACACCAAGCGGACGGATTGGTTAAAGAACTTGTCGATAGCGTTAAAGATTGCTTCAACAGAACCTTGCCCTGTCGCATTAAATTCGACTTTCTCACCATCCATATTGGCTAGGCTAACGAGTGCTTCAATGTCATTTTCCGCATGGGTTTGTAGTTGTAAATCATCAAAGTGGAAGCCTTCTGGATTCTCAACCATGGTTCCAGCTACCAAAGCTCGAATATCTGCATCTGTGATTTCTTGCTTCTTGTCCGCTAACGCCTTGAACTTAGCAAAGAGTGGCTTGATATCCTCTTCTGTAAAATCTAGCGCCAATTCTCTTAGTTTCTCGACAAAGGCATGGCGACCTGACAATTTTCCAAGTGGAAGGCTATTACTCTTGACACCGACCAATTCAGGAGTGATGATTTCATAGGTAAGAGGATTTTTAAGAACTCCGTCTTGGTGAATACCAGATTCGTGAGAAAAGGCATTGCCACCGACCACAGCCTTGTTTTTAGGAACTGGAATTCCTGAAAAGCGAGAAACCATTTCTGACGTATTGATGGTTTCATTTAAAACAATACTAGTTTCTGCTTGATAGTAATCTTGGCGAATATTGAGAGCCACTGCTATTTCTTCCAAAGCAGCATTTCCAGCTCGCTCACCAATACCGTTGATAGTTCCTTCGACACGTCCTGCCCCATTCTTGACAGCAGCAAGGCTATTAGCCACTGCCATTCCAAGGTCATCGTGGCAGTGAGGCGAATAGATGATCTGACGATCCGTCTTGACATTCTCAATCAAGTATTTGAAGATAGCTCCATATTCCTCTGGTGTGGTAAATCCTACCGTATCAGGAATATTGATATAAGACGCACCTGCATCAACCGCTGTTTGAACAACTTGTAGAAGGAAATCCAACTCTGTTCTGGTCGCATCTTCAGGAGAGAATTCGACCACTTCAAACTTGGAACGTGCATAAGAGACATGCTCACTGATTGCTTCCAAAATCTCTTCCTTGCTCTTATTGAGCTTATACTTTCGGTGAATCGGACTGGTTGCAATAAAGACGTGCACTTGTGGATACTTGGCGTCCTTGAGGGCCTCGTAACAAGCATCAATATCAGACTTGACAGAGCGTGCTAAACCAGTCACCGCTGTTTTCTTCAAGGCCTTAGCAATCTCCTGAACTGCCGTAAATGAGTCTGGACTAGCCGCTGGAAAACCAGCTTCGATGGCTGAAATGCCCCATTTCTCCAGCTGTCTTGCAATGGCAATTTTTTCCTTGATTGAAAAGTTAACACCCGGTGTCTGTTCTCCATCCCGAAGGCTGGTATCTAGAAATTCAACTGTTCTCATAAGATTTCCCCTTTTCCAAATGTGGTTTTAAAAAAACATCTCGCTCAGAAACCCAAGCGAGATGTTGATTCACTCCCGCTTGGTAAGCCAAACAGGACTAATGCTTTTTGCACTAGCCCGAGTACCTCAACAACAAAGCGAATTGATTAAACTTAGCTGTTCTCATGTTTGACTTTCTCCTTCGTTTGATATCTTGTTTAGTATTTTAGCATAGGCAAAAGCACTTGTCAAGAAAAAATCAAATATTTTCTGAAAATTTCTTCAGTATAGAATATTTAGCTAATTGAAAGTTATTGAAAATCCTTGAAATATTTCATTTTTTAGAAGTTAAATTCCAACTTTTTTCTATCAATTCCAACACTTCTTTATCTGATAAAGTATCATCAAGCGCCACACTAATCCAGTAACGTTTATTCATATGAAAAGCTGGATAAACGCCTTTGTGTGAAAGTAAGTCAACCACTTGGTCATGTTTGAGGTTGACTGCTTCCACCTGTCCTTCTCTGCCCTTTTCCAGCTTATCCCAAGAGATTTTCATCAAGACGGCATACCACTTTTTATTGCCTTCGTGTCTTAACACTGCCGTATCAGGTGATTTTTCCCACAGATACTCCAACTGATTTCCGTACTTTTCCTGAATCTGAGCCATGATACGCTTAGTCTGAGGACAGATAAAATCCTGCACATCAAAACAAGCCTTCCGAATCTGGTAGAGAATCTCCAGACAAGCCTCACGGACACTTGCAACAAAACTTCCTGTCATACTTTCCATATGAACTTGAGGATAGAGGTCACCCATTTCCTGATCAAAGACCTGAAAACTCACATTATCAGCAGTGATGGACACAGTCATGACAAAGTCACCCTGCAAAATCTGGCAACTATAGGTCCAGACTCCCCCATTTTCTACAAAACCATAAGCATGAGCCTCTTCTTTATTAAATTGATAGGATTTAAAAATTTCAAACATAAGTGAAAACTGCTACCAAAAGCTAGCAGTTCCTTTCTATTTTTTAAAAGATAACCTTGGTTCCATGCAATTGTGTCACACCCAGCTGGTCGATAAAGGTTTGACGGTTGTCCAAGTCAATCCCCCCACCTGGTAGAATTTCAATTTTGCCTTTAGCATATTCCAAAATTCTGTGATAATGGGCGAAACGTTTCTCTAAAGAGTCACTAGACACACCTGCACGAGTCAGGATACGGGTGACACTAGCTTGACTGAGCCAGTCAATAGCTTCCAACTGGTCTTCATCACTCAATTCATCAAAGGCCATGTGGAAGACAATTTCCATCCCTTTTGATGCCGCAATTAACTTTTCAAGATTAGGTTTATCCAACTTCTTATCAGCAGTTAAAGCCCCAAATACAACCCCTTGACTTCCAGCCTGAGCAGTCAACCGAATGTCTTCTAGCATAATTGCAATTTCTAGTTCATTATAGACAAAGTCGCCACCACGTGGACGAATCATGGTCATGATGGTCGTATCGTAGTTAGCTGCCAATTCAACCGCTGCCTTGGTTACTCCATAGCTTGGTGTTGTTCCTCCCACTGCTAGATTATCACAGAGTTCGATTCGACGCGCTCCAGCCTGCATCGCTTTTTCAAGCAAGGTCACATTTTCAGCACAAAATTCATAAATCATTTGATTCTCCTTGAAGATTACTTTAAATTTATTATATCATATTGTTGTGAATATGCTTTCAATTTTATCAAGGCAAATAACTACTATTTTAACTATTCTTTGTCTGGAATAACCTTAAAGAGATAATAGGTGATAAAGATGGTCAAAGCACCCAGACCGATTTTGACTGGTAAAAGAGGTGCAAAAAAAATGGAAATTCCCATCAAGATGTAGATAGATACGATGATTTTTTTCTTTCGTTCACGCGCAATAGACTTAGTCTCGCGAAAATCAGCTACATATGCTTGATAGAGCTTGGTATGATAAAGCCAGTCTTCGAAACGCTTGGAACTTCTGGAGAAACAAGCAATAGACAGTAAAAGAAAAGGTGTTGTAGGCAACAAGGGTAAAACTACCCCAACAAGAGCCAAGGCCAGTGATAAGAAACCAATTATTAGATAAATAAGACGCATAACTACTCCTAATTAAAATAATCTTCTTCTAGTTTCGCATACAATGGTGAATTTTGTCAAGCTCCAACCAGAAAGAGCCTGAAATTCACTTTCAGGACTCTACTCTTATTTAATCTTTTCTTCCTCGTAGTCACCCTTGCTACAAACAACCTGCTTGCCACCACCACGGACTTTTTTCTCCATGAGGAAGTGTCCACATTTTGGACAGTCACGACCAACAGGCTTGTCCCAAGAAGTAAATTCACAGTCTGGATAGCGATTGCAACCATAGAAGAGGCGGTTACGTTTTGTTTTACGCTCAATGATTTGTCCCTGATGACAACTTGGACACTCTACACCGATTTCTTTCACGATTGCTTGGGTATGACGGCAATCTGGGAAATTGCTACAAGCGTAGAACTTACCAAAACGACCAAGTTTAATGACCATTGGACTGCCACACACTTCACAGTCAAATCCAGCTGGTTCATCCTTGATTTGGATTTTTTCCATTTCTTCTTCAGCCTTGGCCACTTCTTTAGAGAATGGTTTATAAAAGGCGTCAATAACACGTTGCCACTGCTCTTTTCCAACCTCGACATCATCCAGTTTGCCTTCCATTTCAGCTGTAAAGGTCACGTTTACGATATCTGGGAAATATTCAACGATGAGCTTGTTAACAATTTCTCCCAACTCTGTCGGTTCAAAACGTTTGGCTGCAAGGCGAACATAATAACGTTTCTGAATAGTTTCAATGGTTGGTGCGTAGGTTGACGGACGACCAACCCCATTTTCCTCCAAGGTCTTGATCAGTGTCGCTTCAGAATAACGAGCAGGCGGTTGAGTGAAATGCTGCTCTGGTTTGCTATTCACCTGTTTGACCACATCTCCAACAGCCATCTCTGGTAACATCTTATTCTTGTCAGAATCATTGTAAATGGCAAGATAACCATCAAACTTAATCTGACTACCATTAGCAGCAAATTGGACCCCATTTTGAGACAATTTAACGGCCATGGTATCAAAGACAGCAGCTGTCATCTGACTCGCTACAAAACGATTCCAAATAAGAGTATAAAGCTTGAGCTGATCCTTGTCCAGATACTTAGCAATACTTTCAGGTGTGTTAAAGACACTAGACGGGCGAATAGCCTCGTGGGCATCCTGAGCTCCTGAAGCATTTTTGACCTTGCTACCATGCTTAGAATACTTACTACCAAAACGGTCCGTAATGAAGCTTGCTGCCTCATTTTGCGCTACAGGACTGATACGAGTCGAATCGGTACGCATATAGGTAATCAAACCTTGAACACCAGAACCAATATTAATCCCTTCATAAAGCTGTTGGGCAACCATCATAGTCTTTCGAGTACGGAAGTTAATTTTATTGGCAGCGTCCATCTGCATGGATGAAGTGGTATAGGGTAAAGGAGCATTGCGTTTGCGCTCTTTCTTATCTACCTGATCCACTGAAAAATCTTTACTAGTCAGACGAGACAAGACTTCCTTGACCTCATCATTGCTAGTCAGTTTCAGCTTTTTACCATCCACTCCATAGAAGGAAGCCTGAAATTGCTTGGTACCCTTTTTAAAGACACCATCAATTGTCCAATATTCTTCTGGCTGGAAGGCATTAATTTCATTCTCACGGTCAATGATTAACTTAAGCGCAATAGACTGAACGCGACCTGCCGACAAGCCCTTCTTGACCTTCTTCCACAAAATAGGCGAAATCGAATACCCTACCAAACGGTCTAGGACACGACGTGCCTGTTGGGCATCGACCAAGTCCATATCAATCTTACGAGGTTCTTTAAAAGCATTTTTGACCGCATCCTTGGTGATTTCATTGAAGACCACACGGTTGGCATCATTTTCATCTAAGTTGAGAATGTGAGCCAAATGCCAAGAAATCGCTTCTCCTTCACGGTCCGGGTCACTCGCCAGAAAGACTTTATTAGCTTTTTTGGCTTCTTTTTTCAAGTCATTGATAAGAGGACCTTTTCCTCGGATATTGATATATTGCGGTTCATAATTATTTTCAATATCGACTGACATACTGGATTTCTTCAAATCACGGATATGGCCGACACTGGCTAAAACCTTGTAGTTTCTGCCAAGATATTTTTCAATCGTCTTAGCCTTAGCAGGCGACTCCACGATTACTAAATTTTTTTTAACTGTTGATTTTTTCTTTTTTGTTGCCGTAGCCACAGAATCACACCTTTTCAAAGTAATAAACTTTATAAAGTGTAAACCATTTTTTGAACCCTGTCAAGACTTAGCTACTATAATAGAAGAAAAGTTTATCTAGTAAGCGGACTTTCTTCTTATACTCAATGAAAATCAAAGAGCAAACTAGGAAACTAACCGCAGGTTGATCAAAGCACTGCTTTGAGGTTGCAGATGAGACTGACGAAGTCAGTAACCATACCTACGGCAAGGTGATGCTGACGTGGTTTGAAGAGATTTTCGAAGAGTATTAAAATTCAAATTCCGCAAGAACATCCTTCCCACTTGTAACCAATTTTGCACCTTCTTGAATCAAATGATGGCAACCGTCTGATAGTCCATCTAAAATACTTCCAGGAATAGCAAAAACATCGCGTCCTTCTTCCATTGCCCTCTCACAGGTAATGAGACTACCTGAGCGCATCTTAGCCTCTGCTACAATCACACCTCGACAAAGTCCAGCAATGATGCGATTACGGGCAGGAAAATGAAATTTTAGAGGTTGTTCACCAAGTCCATATTCACTAAGAATCAGATGGTCATTGCCGATGTAGTCTTGCAAACGTTTATTGGCTTTAGGATAAAACACATCCAAACCTGTTCCAATCACTGCAATGGTTTTTCCACCATTCTGAAGAGCTGCCATATGGGCTGCTGTGTCAATGCCCTTGGCTAATCCACTGACGATAACCAGTTCATTTTCCAAGCCCTGAATGACTTTTTCAACTGACTTAGCTCCCTGTTTGCTACAAGCACGACTGCCCACGACTGCTACCTTAGGAAATTTCAAGAGATCAAGATTTCCCTTGTAAAATAAAAGTACAGGCGCATCGTATATTTCACTCAAATCCCAAGGGTAACAGTCATCTAAAATAGAAAAAGATGGAAATTTTTGAAATTCTTTCTCCAAATGCGAATCGTCTATCTGAAAATAACGTTCCATAAAAACGGCTGGATTTCGGCAACCTGATATATCTGCAATATCACCTAACAACAGTTCTTGATCAACATTTTCACCGTATTCTAGGACATTCAAAATCTGTTGATTGGTCAAACCTGATTTTTTTAACTTATAGATTTCATAGTTTGTGATTTTCATAAATATCTCCATTTCTTTTTCTACTCATCTATTTATTCGTAAAAAATCAAAAAAACATCCGACTATTTTAGCCAGATGTTGGAATCTTTAATTTTCGTTTTTAAGAATTTCTTCTAATTTATGGTAATCTTGGACACTATCGATTTCATAGATACTATTGCCTTCTAATTCTTCAACATAGACATCCAGCTCTTTGATATTATCCTTAACCATATTGTCCCAGTAGAGATCAACAAATTCACCACTTGCATAAGCCTTGTCGATAAAGCTGACAATCTTTTCTGCAGTTGGAGCGTCCCAGAAGGATACACCACTAAGGATACGACCAGCCTTGCTATCAACAGTAATGTCTTGAACCTTATAGTCATCTCCATAGACCAAGAACCATTCGTTGGTACAATCTTCACGATAGACACTAAAATAAGTCGAACGAGTCAAATCATTGCGGAACATATTTTTAAAGAGATAATTATCGGCATCAATAACATAGCTATTGGCCAATTCTTCTTTTACAAGATAGAGAGAGTAAAAGTTATTGTAGTCAGCGTATTTATCATTGAAGACGAGGCGAACACCATATTTTTCTTTCAAGTAATCGAATTGTTCTTTAAGGTAACCAACAATGATGATGATTTCATTGATTCCTTTTTCTTTTAAAAACTCAATTTGGTATTCAATCAAGGGTTTTTGATTAACCTGAACCAAGGCTTTAGGGGTATTTTCAGTCATAGGACGCAAGCGAGTTCCCAAGCCCGCTGCTAAGATAATGGCTTTCACACGAATCTCCTTTATTCTTTAATAATAATATAAACTCCAGCAATGACGACAAGTGACGTAATAATTGTCAGCATATCTAGCGGTGCGCCCAAGAAAACAACTGCAAACAAGACAGTCCAAACTACATAACTCACGTTCAAGCCTGTAGCCTTGGCTGGTTGCAAGCGATTGATAGCGATATAATAAGCCAAGTAGGAAATCATATCAAAGGCTGCAAAGACAATCATAAGACCTAGTAATTGTCCATTGGCCACTTCTGCAAATGACTGATGAGAAAAGAGCACAATCACAAGATAGGACAAGAATGAAGTCACTTGACGGATTAAGAGGGCTTCGATTTCACTCAGTTCACTTTCCATGGCAAAAGAGCTAAGAACACTCTCACTTCCCCATGCAATAGCACAAACCAAAGCACAGAGAATCCCAATGTAGAAGGAATTGACCTGTTCAACCTTATAGGTCTGAGCAATAATCCCTGCAATAATCAAGACAATACCAAATACAGTATTTTTTGAAATCTTGTGCTTCAAAAAGAAGAAAGCCAATAAAACCGAAATCGCAGGGTAAATAGCCGATACAGATGAAGCTAAGGAACTTCCGATATACTTAACCGCATAAAGATTGGCCTGCATACCAATAGGGCCTGCTAGCAAGGCTCCGATGATCACACTAACATTGCGAATATTTAAGAAAATTGAAAGACGAACTTTTCCTTCTTTTACCAAGAGAAAAGCTAGTAAGATAAAGATACTCAAGAAATCGTGAGCAGCGGCCACCACAAAGGGCGACAAATCTGTAAAAATCGAAAAGATATAAGCACTAATCGTTAGACCTAAACCCCAGAAAATACCTGAGAGTAGACCAAAAGAAACTCCATTTTTATTTTTCATCTGAACCTCCATAATATGACAAACCTTTAACAGCTCTTTGGTAACGATTCACACCATAGTCACCAAAATCTGCGCCTTGCTCTTCCTTATAGACAGTCCATAGACTCCAAATAGTATCTTGTAAAATTTTATAAATGGCAATCTTTTCACGAGAGACAGGTGTTTGCTCACTCTCATAGTGAGATAAGAAGGCTTCTTCCTCTTGACGAGTGAATTCAGACTCTAAAAAGAGGGCAGCCAAATCCCACATTGGATCGTTCATTGATGAATATTCCCAGTCAATCAGATAAAGTCGTCCTTGAGGTGATTCGATAAAGTTTTCAGGCACCAAATCGATATGACAAGATTTTCTGTCAACACCTAAGTCAGCAAGTCTTTTCTCTAAGGAGAAGACTTCTTCTCTAACTGCTTCATAGTTGGCATAAGGGATTTTTTCCTCAATCAAAGATTCGTATTTTTTGATTTCTTCAAAAGGAGCAAATTCTCCTCTTAATTCCTTGCCAGAAGCATGAATGGTTTGTAAAATTGGAGCAATTTTATCAAATTTGGTCTTGATTGACGTTGAATCAAGCGTAATCGCAGATTCGATATACTCATTTACTTTGATACCAGCTTCAATATCAAAAAGGTAATTTCTTACATCTAAGTCTAAATACTTTAGTAGTTCAAGATTGTACTTTTCATCTTGACGATTGATCAGCTTTTCTGTCCCTTTACCAAAGAATTTAACAATGTATTGCTTATTTGTTGTTTTGACCAAATAGTTTTGATTGGTCATTCCCCCCAGTTGTTCAACACTGAGGACTTCCTCTTCTTGACTAAGTAGGGATGACATTTTTTCTTTAATGATTTTCTCCACAATTAACCTCCAGCACTTATACTTCCCACTTAAACACTGTTTTAAAGGCTGTGTTTAAATCGGTTGCAAAGACACGGTGAATATCTTTAATTTCTCTTACAGGTTCTTCTAGATAAAGGATATTTTTAAGACGATTGGCAAATTTCTTGACTTCCATCATTTGGATGGCATTTTCAAAATCAATGCGACCAGAACGAGAGGAACCAACCAAGAGCAAGCCCTTTTCTAAGGCATCGCGTGTATTGAGATTGACTTTATACTCGCTAACACCCATCATGAGAATCGTTCCCTGAGGACGAATGTAGCGAATCAAATCATTTATAGCTGGTCCAGTACCATCACCACCACAACACTCAAAAGCATGATCAAAGGTCAAATCTTCAGGAATATTGTCAGTAATATAGCATTCTTTGGCAAAAGAGAAGAGTTCCAACTTTTCCCAATGACGACCAATAACCACAATCTCTGCTTCTGGCAAAGTATAGTTGATAATATTGGCAACCACAAAAGCTAAACTTCCATCTCCGATAACGGCGATTCGGTCCCGCTTGCTATGAGCAAGAGTCAATAGACGATTCATAGCATGCATGCCGACACTAACAAACTCTGTAATGGCTGCAACCGTATCTTCGATAGCATCGTAAGCCACCACACGATCTTTAGGAAGAGAAACAAATTCTCTCATAAAGCCATCAAATCCACTAGACAAGAAATGAGTCCCTGTCATGTAGTTTTCATAGAATTCTTCATCACTCTGCATAGGAGGCTGATTTGGAATCATGACAACTTTTTGCCCAACCTCATAGGTTCCCGTCGGGTCAGCAATAACCGTTCCACATGACTCGTGAATCATTGCCATTGGAAGCTTTTTATTCAAAATCTTTGGGTCACGTTTTCCTTGATAGTAACGCTGATCCGCATGACAGACAGCCATATAATTGGGGCGGATGAGGATATGATTCTCTTGATCAATAGACTCTTCCTGGTATCTGACGTTGATAAACTTAGGCTTTGTTAGTTGATAAATTTGATTAATCATTTCACTAGTCTTTCTCAATCATACTTTTTGCAATTTTCAAATCTGTCACTGTTGTGATTTTTAGATTTGAATATTCACCCTTAGCCAAGGCCACATCTTTTCCTTTGATTACAAAGATCTTACATGCATCTGTCAAGATTTCCTTCTCTTCAGCAGAGAGAGAGCCATAAAGGTCCATGAAGTCCTTGCAACGGAATGTTTGAGGTGTTTGTCCTTGATAGAGGTGAGCACGATTTGGAATATCTGTAATAAATTGACCATTAGTGCTTTCAACGATGGTATCAACCGCTTCTACCACTGTGTCCACTGCGTCATGATTTTGGGCAAGTTGGATATTGTCTTGAATCATGCGAAGTGTAATAAATGGACGAACAGAATCGTGGGTAACAACGATATCCTCTGGAGTAAGCGGACGATAAGCATCAATGGCTTCAATGATTTTCTCAATACTTGTATTGCGGTCAGCACCACCCTTTGTAATGATGATACGATCCTTATGAAGAGGAAGATATTTATCTACAAGATCTTCTGCATGAGAAACCCAGTCTCCATGAACCCCAACTACAATTTTTTCAATACTTGGTTCCAAGACAAATTTTTCAATTGTATGAATCAAGATAGGTCGATCACCTAGCTCTAAAAATTGTTTTGGCAAGTTACTGATTCCCATACGTGTGCCAGTTCCACCAGCAAGAATTCCTGCATAAATCATCTTTTTTCTCCTTTGTCTTACTAAAAAAACTTATTCTCTCTATTATACCACAATCTAGTCCTATCATAAAAGAAATACTAGTCATCCCGTTCTAGAATAGGAGGATTAAGCAGTTCCATTATTCAAAGAAACTGGTCCATTTCTAGTAGTGACTAGGAATTCTGTAGTCATTACTAATAAATGGCTGTGAAATTTTAGAGTTCTTCAGAATAATATAGTTTTCTTAAAGAAAGCTTAAAATTAAGCTTTGAAACTTCAAAGTGATTACTTGACTTATACTCAATGAAAATCAAAAAGCAAACTAGGAAGCTAGCCGTAAGCTGTACTTGAGTACGGTAAGGCGACGCTGACGTGGTTTGAATTTGATTTTCGAAGAGTATTACTGCCCTTCATTTCTTATTAGCTGACTTTATGATATAATGAAAAACGAGGTAAATTGAATGAAAAGTATAAAATTAAATGCTCTATCCTACATGGGAATTCGTGTCTTGAATATTATTTTTCCCATCTTAACTGGTACCTACGTCGCGCGTGTCTTGGACCGAACTGACTATGGTTACTTCAACTCAGTTGACACTATTTTGTCATTTTTCTTGCCCTTTGCAACATATGGAGTCTATAACTACGGTTTACGGGCCATCAGTAATGTCAAGGATAACAAAAAAGATCTGAATAGAACCTTCTCCAGTCTTTTTTATTTGTGCATAGCTTGTACAATTTTGACCACTGCTGTCTATATCCTAGCCTATCCTCTCTTCTTTACTGATAATCCAATCATCAAAAAAGTCTACCTTGTTATGGGGATTCAACTCATTGCCCAGATTTTTTCAATCGAATGGGTCAATGAAGCTCTGGAAAATTACAGTTTTCTTTTTTACAAGACTGCCTTCATCCGTATCCTGATGCTGGTCTCTATTTTCCTATTTGTCAAAAATGAACACGATATTGTTGTCTATACACTTGTGATGAGTTTATCGACGCTGATTAACTATCTGATTAGTTATTTTTGGATTAAAAGAGACATTAAGCTTGTTAAGATTCACATAAGTGATTTTAAACCGCTCTTTCTCCCTCTAACAGCCATGTTGGTCTTTGCAAATGCCAATATGCTCTTCACATTTTTGGATCGTCTCTTCCTCGTTAAAACAGGGATTGATGTTAACGTTAGTTACTATACCATAGCTCAGCGAATTGTGACCGTTATAGCTGGGGTTGTAACAGGTGCAATTGGAGTGAGTGTGCCTCGTCTCAGTTACTATCTGGGGAAAGGAGACAAAGAAGCCTATGTTTCTCTGGTTAATAGAGGTAGTCGAATCTTTAACTTCTTTATCATTCCACTCAGTTTCGGACTCATGGTTTTAGGACCAAATGCCATCCTACTTTACGGTAGTGAAAAATATATCGGAGGTGGTATCTTGACCTCTCTCTTCGCTTTTCGTACGATTATCCTAGCACTAGATACCATTCTTGGTTCCCAAATTCTCTTTACCAATGGCTATGAAAAACGTATCACAGTCTATACAGTCTTTGCTGGGCTACTCAATTTGGGCTTAAACAGTCTCCTCTTTTTCAACAATATCGTAACTCCTGAATACTATTTACTGACAACTATGCTATCAGAGGCCTCTCTACTTGTTTTCTATATCATTTTCATCCATAGAAAACAGCTTATTCACTTGGGACATATCTTTAATTACACTGTTCGATACTCTCTCTTTTCACTTTCCTTTGTAGGAATTTATTTCCTGATTAATTTCTTGTATCCTGTGGATATGGTCATTAATTTGCCATTTTTGATTAATACTGGTTTGATTGTCTTGCTATCAGCCATCTCTTATATTGGTCTACTTGCCTTCACCAAAGATAGCATTTTCTATGAATTTTTAAACCATGTCCTAGCCTTAAAAAATAAATTCAAAAGATCATAGGAGTTTAAAATGAAACAACTAACCATTGAAGATGCCAAACAAATTGAATTAGAAATTTTGGATTATATTGATACTCTCTGTAAAAAGCACAATATCAACTATATTATTAACTACGGTACTCTGATTGGGGCGGTTCGACATCAAGGCTTTATCCCTTGGGACGACGATATTGATTTGTCCATGCCTAGAGAAGATTACCAACGATTTATAAACATTTTTCAAAAGGAAGAAAGTAAATACAAACTTTTATCCTTAGAAACAGATAAAAACTACTTTAACAACTTTATCAAAATAACTGACAGTACAACTAAAATTATTGATACTCGGAATACAAAAACCTATGAGTCAGGTGTTTTTATCGACATTTTCCCCATGGATCGCTTTGATGACCCTAAGGTCATTGATATTTGTTATAAGCTGGAAAGCTTCAAACTTCTGTCTTTCAGTAAACATAAAAATATTGTCTATAAGGATAGCCTTTTAAAAGATTGGATACGAACAGCCTTTTGGTTGCTCCTTCGACCTGTTTCTCCTCGTTATTTTGCACATAAAATCGAGAAAGAAATTCAAAAATATAGTCGTGAGAATGGACAGTATATGGCTTTTATCCCTTCTAAATTTAAGGAAAAAGAAGTATTCCCAAGTGGTACCTTTGATAAAACAATTGATTTACCCTTTGAAAATTTAAACCTTCCAGCACCTGAAAAATTTGATACTATTTTGACGCAATTTTATGGAGATTATATGACCCTACCACCAGAAGAAAAACGCTTCTACAGTCATGAATTTCACGCTTACAAATTGGAGGATTAGGATGCAGTATTTAGAAAAAGAAGAAATTAAAGAAATTCAACTAGCCCTGCTAGACTATATTGATGAGACTTGTAAGAAACATGATATTCCTTATTTTCTCAGTTATGGAACCATGCTTGGAGCTATCCGCCACAAAGGTATGATTCCCTGGGACGATGATATCGATATTTCCCTTTATCGTGAAGATTATGAGCGCTTATTGAAAATTATTAAGGAAGAAGACCATCCACGTTATAAGGTTCTATCCTACGACACTTCTTCTTGGTACTTCCATAATTTCGCATCGATTTTGGATACTTCTACTGTTATCGAAGACCATGTTAAGTACAAGCGTCATGACACCAGTCTCTTTATCGATGTCTTCCCAATTGATCGCTTTACAGATTTGAGCATTGTCGACAAGAGTTATAAGTATGTAGCCCTTCGTCAACTAGCTTATATCAAAAAATCACGCGCAGTTCACGGTGACAGCAAGTTAAAAGATTTTCTAAGATTATGTAGCTGGTACGCCCTCCGATTTGTCAATCCCCGTTACTTTTACAAGAAAATTGATCAGCTAGTCAAAAATGCTGCAACTAACACTCCTCAATATGAGGGAGGAATTGGTATTGGTAAAGAAGGAATGAAAGAAGTCTTCCCAGTTGATACCTTTAAAGAACTCATCTTAACTGAGTTTGAAGGCCGTATGTTGCCCGTCCCTAAAAAATATGATCAATTTTTAACCCAGATGTACGGGGATTATATGACACCACCATCAAAGGAAATGCAAGAATGGTATAGTCATAGCATTAAAGCTTATCGCAAAAGCTGATTAAGCAGTAGTTTACAAGAAAAAATATAACAAAAAAGAGAAGATCGTTATACCTTCTCTTTTTTCTATTTAAATCGCTTCTGTGACAAAACTACGGCTTTCCAATACTTTGAGCATGGCGTTAGCTGTATCTAGGGCTGTGAAGAGGGGCACTCCGTGTTCAATAGCTGAACGGCGAATTTGCTCTCCATCTTCGTCAGCAGTTCGTTTGGTTCCGACAGTATTGATAATTGCTTGGATTTTCCCTTTGCGAACAAAGCTTGGGATATCCTGATCATCATCACCAATCTTACCAACAGGTTGGGCTTGCAATCCATGACTGGCAAAGAAGGCTGCTGTCCCTTCTGTCGCGAGGATTCCATAGCCAATATTTTGGAAACGACAAGCCAAGTCCAAGGCTTCTTCTTTGGCATCATCAGCGATGGTAAATACAACGTTACCAAAAGTTGGCAAATGCAGGTAAGAAGCTTCAAAGGCTTTATAGAGAGCTTTTTCCAAAGTCGTATCAGAACCCATAACTTCACCTGTTGACTTCATTTCAGGACCGAGCAAACTGTCTACCTTAGCTAGTTTTGTGAAGGAGAAGACAGGTGCCTTGATATGAACGCGGGTGCTTTCAGGGTAAAGTCCATCTTCGTAACCAAGTTCTTCAAGTTTTTGACCAAGAATGAGCTTAGTAGCTACCTGAGCCATAGGAATATTAGTTACTTTTGAAAGGAAAGGTACCGTACGGCTGGCACGTGGATTGACCTCAATAACGTAGACTTTTTCATCCTTGATGACAAACTGAATGTTCATCATTCCAAGACAGTTAAGACCGATTGCTAGGCGTTTAGTATAGTCTGCGATTGTTTCTTGCACCTTTTGCGACAAGGTTTGTGGAGGGTATACGGCCATTGAGTCACCTGAGTGAACTCCTGCACGTTCGATATGCTCCATGATACCAGGGATAAGGACATTTTCTCCGTCTGAAATGGCATCAACTTCGCACTCTTGCCCAACGATATAAGAGTCGACAAGAACTGGGTGGTCTGGACTAGCCTTAACAGCAGTTCGCATGTAAGAACGAAGGTCTTCTTCGTTTTCAACGATTTCCATGGCACGTCCACCAAGTACATAAGATGGGCGGACAAGAACTGGGAAGCCAATCTTGCGAGCTGCAAGAACTGCTTCTTCTTCATTGGTAGCCGTTTGTCCTGGTGGCTGTGGAATATCCAAATCTTTGAGGGCTTGCTCGAAGAGGTCACGGTCTTCCGCACGGTCTAGGTCAGCTACTTGCGTACCAAGAATAGTCACACCTGCTTTAGCCAATGGCTCAGCTAGGTTGATAGCTGTTTGACCACCGAACTGAACAATAACACCTTTTGGTTGCTCCAAGTCAATGACGTTCATAACATCTTCAAATGTCAATGGCTCAAAGTAAAGCTTATCTGATACAGAGAAGTCTGTAGAAACGGTCTCTGGGTTTGAATTCATGATGATGGCTTCATAGCCAGCCGCCTGAATAGCCTTAACTGAATGAACAGTTGCGTAGTCAAACTCGACCCCTTGACCGATACGGATTGGACCAGAACCTAGAACTAGAACGGATTCCTTATCAGACTTGATAGACTCGTTTTCCCAACCATAGGTTGAATAGAAGTATGGTGTTTCAGAGTCAAATTCTGCCGCACAAGTATCTACCATCTTATAAACTGGAACAATCTTGTTTTCCAAACGAAGCTGGCGAACTTGGTCAGCTGTCGTTTCCCATAGTTCAGCAATCTTACGGTCTGAAAATCCATTCAATTTAGCAGTTTTCAAAACTTCAAGATCTTGTGGATGAGCACCCAACTCCTGCTCAATTTCAAAGATATGTAGGAGTTTATCGAGATAAAAGATATCGATTTTTGTAAGCTCTGCAATTTCTTCGGGTGTGTAGCCACGGCGAATGGCTTCTGATACGTAGAAGAGACGGTCATCTTGGGCTTTGACAACTTTTTCAATCAAGGCATCATCTGAAACCGATGCAAGCTCAGGCATTTCATTGTGGTGCACTCCAATTTCAAGGGAGCGGCAAGCCTTAAGAAGAGATTCCTCGATGTTACGACCAATCGCCATGACTTCTCCAGTCGCCTTCATTTGAGTACCAAGACGGCGCTCACCCTTTTCAAACTTGTCAAATGGGAAACGGGGAATCTTGGCAACAACGTAGTCAAGGGCTGGTTCAAACATGGCATAGGTTGAACCTGTAACTGGGTTGATCACCTCATCCAAGGTCAAACCTACTGCAATCTTAGCAGCCAACTTAGCAATCGGATATCCTGTCGCCTTAGAAGCAAGGGCTGACGAACGCGATACACGAGGGTTTACTTCGATGACATAGTACTTGAAGCTGTGTGGATCAAGGGCCAGCTGAACGTTACATCCGCCTTCAATCTTAAGGGCACGAATAATGCTCAAGCTTGCGTCACGAAGCATTTGGTTTTCATAGTCTGACATAGTCTGAGCTGGGGCAAATACAATGGAATCTCCTGTGTGAATCCCGACTGGGTCAAAGTTTTCCATGTTACAAACAACCAAAGCATTGTCAGCTGAGTCACGCATCACTTCGTATTCGATTTCCTTGAAACCTGCGATTGAACGTTCAATCAAACATTGGGTAACAGGTGATAATTTCAACCCATTTTCAGCGATTTCACGCAATTCTTCCTCGTTGGCACACATACCACCACCAGTACCACCAAGGGTAAAGGCTGGACGGACGATGACTGGGTATCCAATTGTCGCTGCAAATGCAACTGCTTCTTCTACTGTGTTAACAATTTCAGATTCTGGAATGGGTTGGTTGAGCTCTTCCATCAATTGTTTAAAGAGGTCACGGTCCTCCGCTTGGTCAATGGCAGATAATTTGGTACCCAGAAGTTCAACACCAAGCTCATCCAGGATACCATTTTTAGACAATTCCATGGCCATGTTGAGCCCTGTCTGACCACCAAGGGTTGGAAGCAAAGCATCTGGACGTTCCTTACGAAGAATACGTGTCACAAACTCAAGTGTAATCGGTTCGATGTAAACCTTATCAGCTATTTCCTTGTCCGTCATGATAGTTGCAGGATTTGAATTAACCAAGACAACCTCATAACCTTCCTCTTTCAAAGACAAGCAAGCCTGGGTCCCAGCGTAGTCAAACTCAGCAGCCTGACCAATAATAATCGGACCAGAACCAATCACCATAATTTTTTGAATATCAGTACGTTTAGGCATAGTTTATGATACAAAGCCCGTAAAGAACACAGTGAAAATAGGAAACTCGGTGCAGACGCCTTCAGCGTCAAGACGATGTTTATCTTTTTCACACAGTTCTTAGGGCGTGTTCACTTCCGCGAACAATGTATCTTCTCCTTTCTATTCGTCGCCTCTCAGGGCGACATTAAATAAATTCTCCGACGAGCTTTTACTCGTTCTTAGTTTGATTGTTTAAAAGCTTCCATCATCTCGATAAACTCGTCGAATAGGTAGCTTGCGTCGTGTGGACCAGGGGCTGCGTCTGGGTGGTATTGAACAGAGAAAGCAGGTTGGTATCTGTGACGCACACCTTCAACTGACTTGTCATTGATTTCTTCGTGGGTGATAATCAAGTGTTCTGGCAAATCCTCACGGCTAACTGCATAACCATGGTTTTGACTTGTAAAATCCACACGTCCTGTAGCAATTTCGCGTACCGCATGGTTGAATCCACGGTGTCCAAATTTCATCTTGTAGGTCTTAGCACCATTTGCCATTGCAAAGAGTTGATGCCCCATACAAATACCAAAGATTGGAATTTTCCCTTGCACACCACGAATCATATCCAGTGCCTGTGGAACATCTTCTGGGTTACCTGGACCGTTTGACAACATAACTCCGTCAGGATTGAGATGGAGAATTTCTTCAGCCGTTGTCGAATAGGGAACAACTGTCACGTTACAGTTGCGTTTAGAAAGTTCACGTAGAATTGAGTGCTTAAGACCAAAGTCCACTAGAACCACGCTCAAACCAACTCCTGGAGCTGGATAGGATGTTTTAGTAGAAACCTGCTTGATATTATCTGTCGGCAAAACTGTTGCTTGGAGCTGGTCCGTCACATGGTCCATACTATCTCCAACATGAGTCAAGGTTGCACGCATCGTACCATGCTTACGGATAATCTTGGTAAGTGCACGCGTATCAATTCCAGAAATACCCGGAATTTTCTTGGCTTTCAAAAATTCATCCAAGGTCATTTGGTTGCGCCAGTTGCTTGCTCTTCGTGCTTCTTCAAAAACAACGACTCCTTTACAAGTTGGAATGATGGATTCGTAATCATCACGATTAATTCCATAATTTCCCACCAAAGGATAAGTAAAGGTCAAGATTTGTCCATTATAAGACTGGTCTGTAATGGATTCTTGGTAGCCGGTCATACCTGTATTAAAGACGATTTCGCCTGTTACATCAATATCTGCTCCGAAGGCCTTGCCTTCAAAAACTGTGCCATCTTCTAATACTAGAAGTCTTTTTGTCATATTTTCACCTCTCGTGGACGCTCACTGGCGTCTTTTAACGTCTTGTGTTTTAGTTGGCGTTTCTACTCGCCAGTACGGATTCTAAGATTGCCATTCGAACAAAGACACCATTGGTCATTTGTTGGACAATCCGTGATTTTGGTGCTTCAACCAAGTGGTCTGCGATTTCTACATCACGGTTGACTGGGGCTGGGTGCATAAGGATTGCTGTTTCTTTCAAACGGTCATAACGTTCTTGAGTCAAGCCATGTTGGGCATGGTAGTCTTCTTTTGAAAAGACAGCTCCACTATCATGGCGTTCATGTTGCACACGGAGAAACATCATGACATCCACCTGATCAATGATTTCATCAATGGTTACAAACTGTCCATAATCTGCAAACTCTTGACTTCTCCATTCCTCAGGTCCAGCAAAATAAAGTTCAGCTCCCAAGCGTTTCAAAATCTGCATATTGGATTTAGCAACGCGTGAGTGGTCCAAGTCACCTGCAATCGCAACCTTGAGACCCTCAAAGTGACCAAATTCCTCATAAATAGTCATCAAATCAAGCAAGCTCTGGCTAGGGTGTTGACCCGAACCATCTCCACCATTGATGATGGAAGTCGTAATCGTCGGACTTGCAATTAACTCTCTGTAGTAGTCAACCTCAGGGTGGCGAATCACACAGACATCCACTCCTAAAGCAGACAGAGTCAAAATGGTATCATAAAGTGTCTCACCCTTATTGACTGAACTAGTCTTCACATCAAAGTCAAGTCGCTCCAATCCCAGTTTAATCTCTGCCACTTCAAAGGACTTATGCGTTCGTGTAGAATCCTCAAAGAAAAGATTGGAAACAATCGGATGGTCTTCATAAGGAAGCTGAGCTCCGTTTTTAAACTCAATTCCTCGCTTGATCAATTTCATGACTTGATCGACAGTGAGGTCTTCCATGGACACCACATGGTTCAATGCTTGTTGATTTTCTGACATGGCTACTCCTTTAGCTTTCTAAGCTTCTTCAGTAATCAGAACTCTGTCTTGGCCATCAAGTTCTGCCATCTCTACGATGATTTCTTCAGAACGACTAGTTGGAATATTTTTTCCAACGTAATCTGGACGGATTGGCAATTCTCTATGTCCACGATCGACTAGAACTGCTAAACTCACGCGCGCAGGACGACCATGACCTACAATATTATCAATAGCAGCACGGATGGTTCGACCTGTATAGAGCACATCATCCACCAAGATAACTTCGCGGTCTGTCACATCGACAGAAACCAAAGAAGTATCTTCTCCACTTTTAACATCATCACGGAAAGGTTTAGTATCCAATTCCACAACAGGAACTGAAAGATTTTCTAGCTGCTCCAAACGTTCTTGGATACGGTGGGCGATAAAGACACCACGAGTTTTAATACCAGCCAAGACGATTTTATTCAAATCTTTGTTGCGTTCGATAATCTCATAAGTAATACGCGTAATCGCTCGTTTGACGGTCAATTCGTCTACAACTTCTTTTGCCTTCATGACAAACCTCCAAAAAGAAAAGTCTCCTTAAACAAGGAGACTTGAAATGTATAGCCAAGCAAGCCCTACTTGAAACAGTATAGACTTCACCCTTCTACTTTATCGCGCTCCTTGCCTGCCTCACGGGACAGGTTTAAAGGAATATTTAATTATCAATTACTATAGCACAAAGCGAGCCTAAAATCAAGCAAAAACTTTTGAGTCCCCATCTTATAAATTGCTAAAATCATATAATTGTGGGTACTGGTCACACTCTGGATTTTTAGGATGGCAGATAGCCCGTCCGAAATAAATCATGGCCTGATGAGCTGCTAACCACTGCTCAGGCGGCAAGATATCCATGACACGCTTTTCCACCTCAAGTGGTGTCGCTGATTTTTTGACGATATCGTGGTGTTTGCAAATACGCTCCACATGAGTATCCACTGCAAAAGCTGGAATCCCAAAGCCCACGCTCATGACAACATTGGCTGTCTTGCGACCAACACCTGCCAAACTCTCCAATTCCTCACGTGTCTGAGGGACTTGACCATCAAAATCGTCTAGTAACTGTTGGGCACATTTTTTAAGGAATTTAGCTTTATTCCGATACAATCCCAGACGAGAAATATGTGAGGCAATCTCACTCTCTGTTGCAACAGACATGGCTTGTGGCGTTGGAAAGGCAGCAAAGAGACCTGGTGTGACCTTATTTACCGCTGCGTCCGTTGTCTGAGCTGACAACATGACCGCAACCAAGAGTTCAAAATGATTGGTGAAATCAAGACTAGGCTTGGCATCTGGAAAAAGAGCAATGATTTCTGCTAGCACCTTTCGTGCACGTTTTTTTGACAAGACCATTATTCGTCTCCGTCAAATAGTCCTTGTAAGCCAGCAAAGGGACTGTTTTCTTCTTTCTTAACTGCTTGTTGAGCTTGGTATTCTTCTTCTGTCATGATTTGCCAGTCATTTCCTGAAATAAATCCTTGACCAGCCTCTTCTTCAGCCGTCAAAACCTTGATGGGAATGTTTAGTAGGATATTGTCTGACACACTCTCAGCAAGGTCAAGTTCTCCATTTTCGATAGGCAAGACCAAATCATCGTCTAAAACTTCCTGATCTAGTTGGTTAGTTGCGCCTTCCATGAAAACTTCTGTGACTGGATAAGATTCAGCTAACTCAACTGGCTCCATACTGCGACTTGAAGCAAGAACAATGGTGTAAGATAACTGATAATCTAAGAAATACATACGATCTTCGTATTGTACTTTCCCAACTGCAAGAATATCTTTCACATCTAAAATTTCTTGATTGCGTGCACGCAAGTCTGCAGCTAGGTCTAAAGTTTGTTCAAAATGCAAGCCTTCAGACTGCTTACGAATTTCTTGAATATTTAATTTCATACTTCCTCCATAAAGATTTACTCTCTTGATTATACCATGAAAAGTCTACAAATCAGCATACCAAACTTTGTAATTAAAATTCGATTTTTTAACATATTTACTATGACATTTTTGTTTTTTAGTGCTATACTATAGGCAATAATACATCAGAGCAAGGAGGATGCTCACATGGAAGACAAAGAACTCATTACTAATGCAACCCAACTCCTATCCGAGTTAAATAAAAGTTTCCAAAGCTGCAAACAGGGTACTGCAGATGATACTCGACTACAAGAGCTGCTAAACACTACTATAAAAGAGCTCAAAAAAGCGGAAAAGTTGAACAACAGTATTTTAATCGACCTTGAGAAATTTTACCAACGTACCAGTCTTCTGATAGGCCTCGGGAGCCTAAAACTAAACGATCAAGCACGTAACGCTTGGCGCAACTATGACAAGTTCCATTACGAGCATGTCAAACACGTACTGACTCTTTATGGACCTGTTTTCGGATTTTAGAGATTAGAATTGTCGGTTTTCTGTTGACAAAATTTCCTAAAAGGTATAGGATAAAGGTACTAATACTCGGAGGTAAGGGAGACATGAACAACTAAGTCTATCAAATAAAGAACCTTTATTTAGTAGATCTTGTTTTTGTCTCTTTTTGTGTGCTCTTTTCATACTAGATTTTCTAGTATCTTGTCCCCATTGAAAATCAAAAAACTAGAAAGCTATGCTCCTCTTGGGTTGGGTTAGGCAACTCCAAGCTAGTTTGACGAGTTTTTCAACGAGGATAATAGAGTTTTGACAGTGACTTTGGCTCTACTAGGTAAAGTAGAGCTTTTTGTTATGCACTATTGACATTCTAGAAAGGGCAATCATATGATAAAAATCAATCACCTGACCATCACTCAAAACAAAGATTTACGAGACCTTGTAGCAGACTTAAACATGACTATCCAAGACGGGGAAAAGGTAGCTATTATTGGCGAAGAAGGAAATGGCAAATCAACCTTGCTTAAAACTTTAATGGGGGAAGCTTTGCCTGATTTCACTATTAGGGGTGACATCCAATCTGACTATCAGTCACTGGCCTACATTCCTCAAAAAGTCCCAGAGGACCTAAAAAAGAAAACTTTACACGACTACTTCTTTTTAGATACTATTGATTTAGATTACAGTGTCCTCTATCGTTTGGCTGAGGAATTGCATTTTGATAGCAATCGTTTCGCTAGCAACCAAGAGATTGGCAGTCTATCAGGGGGCGAAGCTTTGAAAATTCAGCTCATCCATGAATTAGCCAAACCCTTTGAGATTCTATTTTTAGATGAACCTTCAAATGACTTGGATCTTGAGACGGTTGATTGGCTAAAAGGTCAGATTCGCAAGATTAGGCAAACTGTTATTTTCATTTCCCATGATGAAGACTTTCTTTCTGAAACGGCTGATACTATTGTCCACTTGCGACTGGTCAAACACCGTAAAGAAGCAGAAACGCTAATAGAGCATTTAGACTATGATAGCTATAACGACCAGAGAAAGGCTAATTTTGCCAAACAAAGCAAGCAAGCTGCTAACGACCAAAGAGTCTACGATAAAACCATGGAAAAACATCGGCGAGTCAAGCAAAATGTAGAAACTGCCCTTCGAGCTACCAAAGACAGTACTGCCGGTCGCCTATTGGCTAAAAAGATGAAAACTGTCCTCTCACAAGAAAAACGCTACGAAAGGGCTGCTCAGTCCATGACCCAAAAACCACTTGAAGAGGAAGAAATCAGACTTTTTTTCTCAGATATACAGCCATTACCGGTTTCTAAAGTCTTAATCCAACTGGAAAAAGAAAATTTGTCCATTGGCGACCGTGTTTTGGCTCAGGAACTACAACTAACTGTCCATGGCCAAGAAAAAATCGGTATCATCGGTCCAAATGGTGTTGGAAAATCGACTCTGCTAGCCAAGTTTCAACAACTGCTAAGTCAAAAAAGAGAGATTTCGCTTGGTTTTATGCCACAAGATTACTACAAAAAACTGCAATTGGATTTATCACCAATAGCCTATCTCAGCAAAACTGGGGAAAAAGAGGAACTGCAGAAAATCCAATCTCACTTAGCCAGTCTCAATTTCAGTTATCCAGAAATGCAGCATCAAATTCGCTTCTTATCTGGCGGGCAACAGGGTAAACTCCTGCTTTTGGATTTAGTCTTGCGCAAACCAAACTTTCTCCTTCTGGATGAACCCACACGAAACTTTTCTCCCACTTCTCAACCCGAAATTAGAAAACTCTTTGCCACTTATCCAGGCGGTCTCATCACTGTTTCGCATGACCGTCGTTTCTTAAAAGAGGTCTGTTCAAGCATCTACCGCCTGACAGAACACGGTTTGGAGGTAGTTAATTTAGACGATTTATAAATTTGCAACATAGCAGATAGGTGGGGCAAAAATACAATTTTAGGAGAAAAAGAAGTAAATCTTCCCATAATAAAACGCATAATATCAAGTTTTCACACCTGATATTATGCGTTTTTCAGATTTTAAAGGCTTTTTCCCAGCCTTCATTTTACATATGTTTTAAACGTTCAATCCGTTCTGAAATAGGTGGGTGGGTATAAAAGAGTTTTTGGAACCCTCCCCCTTTCTTAGGATCATTGATATAAAGTGCACTGCTGGCATCATCGACAGGACGACTCATTGGTTTACTATTATCCAACTTACGTAGAGCATTAATCATCCCTTGAGGATTGCGAGTCAACTCAACACTAGAAGCATCAGCTAGGAATTCCCTCTGACGAGAAATAGCTAGTTGCACCAAGGTTGCAGCGAGAGGTGCCAGCACAATAGCTAGTAGGGAAACCACTAGCATAATGATTTCTAAGCCATTTCCTTCTCGGTCATCATCACTTCGTCTACGACCTGCTCCACCCCACCACATCATACGACCTGCCATACTAGAAAGCATGGTGATAGCACTAGCAAGGGCAACAGCAATAGTCGAAATGCGGATATCGTAATTACGAATATGACTGACTTCATGTCCCATAACAGCTTCTAGTTCTTCACGATTCATGATAGCTAGGAGACCTGACGTCGCAGCAACCGCCGCATTTTGAGGGTTAGAACCTGTCGCAAAGGCATTTAAGGCTGGATCATCAATAATGAAAACACGAGGCATAGGAATCTGAGCCACCATAGCCATATCTTCCACTACATGGTAGAGGTCTGGTGCCGTTTGCTCATCCACCTCACGCGCCCCATTCATGGACATGACGATCTCTGTCGATTGAAAAATCATGGACAAGGCATAGATAAAGCCGATAATCAGTGCGATAACCAAACCACCAAGCCCAGACCGCATAAAGAGGTAACCAACCGCATAGCCAACAAGAGCTAAGAGTAGGAAAAATACCAGCAACAAGATCCAGGTTTTTCGTTTATTGCTTGCAATTTGATCAAACAACATTTTAGTCACCTAAACCGCTAAAATCAACTTTAGGAACTGCCTTTTCCTCTTCTGGTGTTTGAAGGAAATCTGCTGCTTTAAATCCAAACATTCCAGCGATAATATTGCTTGGGAAAGTTTCTAATTTTACATTGTAGTTGCTGACAACACTGTTGTAGAGTTGACGAGAGTAAGAAATTTTATTTTCTGTATTTGTCAACTCCTCTTGCAATTTAATAAAGTTTGCACTGGCTTTCAAATCTGGATAGCTTTCTGCAACTGCAAAAATACCTGAAACCTGACGAGTAAGGGCATCACTAGCTTTCATAGCTTCTGCTGGTGAAGTCGCTGCCGCCACTTGGTTACGTAGTTCTGCCACCTTTTCAAGGGTAGAACCTTCATATTTGGCATAACCTTTTACAGTCTCAATCAAGTTTGGCAAGAGATCATTTCGACGTTTCAACTGAACATCAATCTGACTCCAAGCCTCCTTTGTTTGCATACGATTCTTAACCAAACCGTTATAGCTAACAATCACAAAAATAACAATAAGAGCTAAAACTCCAAGAATAATCCAAGTCATGATATAAGTCCTTTCTGCTTTTAGATTAGTA